>CAZQNC010000024.1:0-15483 GCA_964594625.1 uncultured Thermoplasmatales archaeon
ATCTCTGCCGGGAGCACTTCGCTGACTACGTGGAACAGCGGGTGATGCGCGACATCCGCAAACAGGGATTGCCCGAGGGCGTCATCGCCGTCGCCCTGTCCGGCGGCAAGGACAGCCTCACCGTGCTGCACATCCTGCACGACATCGTCGCCCCGCACCGAAGCCGGGAGCTCCACGCCATCACCGTCGACGAGGGCATCGAGGGCTACCGGCCCGCGTCGCTTGAGGTAGCCATCCGGCACTGCGAAAAGCTCGGGGTGCCCCACCACGTCGTCTCCTTCGAGGATGTCGTCGATATGACCATGGACGACATCGCCCAGCGGGACGGCGAGCTCGGGGAATGCGCCTACTGCGGGGTCTTCCGGCGGCAGTGCCTCAACCTGCAGGCGAAAAAAATCGATGCGGCGGCGCTGGTCACGGGCCACAACCTGGACGACGTGTCGCAGAGCATCCTGATGAACTTCGTCAACGGCGACATGCACCGGATGGCCCGGTTCGCGCCGCACGAGCATGTGCAGCCCGGGCTGGTGCCCCGGCTGGTACCATTGCGCTCGATAACGGAAAAGGAATGCACCCTGTACGCGTTGCTCCGCGGCCTCGACGTCCTGGAGGACGAATGCCCGTACGCGGTCAGCGCGCATCGGGGCCTGTTCCGGGACATCGTCATGGACATGGAAGCGCGGCGGCCGGGCACCCGGCACAGCATCCTGGCCAGCTATCAGGCCATCGAAGACTGCCTGGCCCAAAAATATCCGCCGGCGGACCTGCAGCCCTGCCAGCACTGTGGTGAGCCGTCGTCGCAGCCCGTCTGCCGGGCCTGCCAGCTGCAGAGCGAGCTGCAAAAATAGCCTACCGTATCACGGGTATCTCTTCGCCGCAGTTTTCGCATGCGGTCCCATCAAGTCCCACGATCTGGGCCGTAAAACCGTGGCGCTCGATGAGCAACTCGTTGCATTGTGGGCAGTAGGTGTTCTCGTAGTCGCCGTGGGGAACGTTGCCCAGGTAGACGTACCGGATGCCAGTCTCTTTTGCGATATTGTATGCGTCGAGGAGCTGCTGCCTGGTGGTGCGGGGTACGTCGGTCATCCTGTGCGTGGGATAAAACGCGGAGAAATGCATGGGGATGTCCGGGCCGAGCTCATCGCATACCCACGAGGAAAATGCCTCCAGGTCCTCCGTGCCGTCGTTGTGGCCGGGGATGACAAGGTAGGTGAGCTCCAGATGGACGCCCTCGTCGCGGTAGGCTTTGCAGGCGTCGAGCACGGGCTGCAGCCGGGCGCCGCATATATCGCGGTAAAAGCTGTCGCTCATGCTTTTCACGTCGACGTTGGCCGCATCCAGGTAGGGGGCTATCTCCCGTATCGCCCTGGAGCTGGTATACCCGTTGGTGACGTAGGCGGTGTACAGACCCGCCTGCTTTGCGAGCCTGGCGCTGTCGTAGGTGTACTCCCACCAGATGGAGGGCTCGTTGTAGGTGTAGGCGATGCCCTGGCAGCCCTGCCGCCTGGCGGTCTCCACGGCCCGCTCGGGCGGCAGCTCCGTCAGGCGGTGCTCGTCGGGATCGGCCTGCGAAATCGTGAAGTTCTGGCAGTGCAGGCAGCGGAGGTTGCATCCGACGGTGCCGAGGGAGAGCGCGCTGCTGCCGGGACGGAAATGGTAGAGCGGCTTTTTTTCGATGGGGTCCGGGGTGACGGATGAGCAGGCGGCGTATATGAGCGAGATGAGCCGGCCGCCGCGGTTTTCGCGGACGCCGCAGATGCCTCGCTTGCCGTCTGCGATAACGCATTCATGCGGGCAGAGATGACACTGAACCCTGCCGTTTTGTGGCTCCCAGAACCGGGCTTCTCGCTCCACTGCCATTTTATCCGACGGCGGTTATAAAAGGCTTGTCCCCCGCATCCCGGTTCTGTCGGATTTGCGTCACTTTTTTAGTGCCTGTCGGATGCGTCACTTGAAACATTAAAATCCCTCCGAAACGGAGAGGGACTGCTCCAGCAGCCCCAATACCTTATTTTTCTTGTCGGTCAGTCGGATACCTGCCATTTCTGCCGGGAGGTCTGCCCGGTTGATGCGATAGACTACCGGCGCAGGACAGAGAATGGAAAATGAAACTATATAATCCCTTCATGGCATACTGTAACGATAGCGGAGGATACCCATGAGCGATAACGAGATAAAAAAAGGAGCGGCATTGAACGTGCCTGACCTCGCCGCTGTTCAGGATGGCGCCGTGGTGAGCCGTACGCTGGTTGACCATGAAACCGGAACGGTAACGGTGTTCGCCTTTGACGAGGGGCAGGGATTGAGCGAGCACACCGCGCCCTACGACGCATTGGTCTACGTCGTGGAGGGCACCCTCAGCATACGGATTTCAGGTCGACCTGTCACTGTCGGGGAAAAACAGATAGTGGTCATGCCCGCCGATGAGCCGCATGCGCTCACCGCTGAAACGAGATGCAGGATGCTCCTGGTGATGATTCGCTCCTGACGCGCGGCGCTAGGTGATGATGTCGTCGAGGCGGTCCTGCTTCACGGCCATTTTTATCTCCTGGGCGATGCGCTGCCCCGTCGAGAGCCCGGGCTGCACCAGGTCGGCGTAGGGTGAGCCGTCGATGTAGATGTTGGTGCCGGCGACGATGCGGGCGGATATCTCGAATACCTTGAAGTCGAGCTCCTCGGTCACCACGGTCTCCAGGCAGAACGGGCCGTAGAGCCCGCCGAACAGCTCGTAGCTCTGCTCGATGACCTTTTCGCCCATCTCGAAAACCTTTTTGAGCAGCGATTCCCGGAGCACGATGGGAATGTTGCCGGTGACCACAAACGTGGGCTTGATGCCCATGTCCTCGAGCTCGGTGATGGAACCCAGCCGGTGTGCCTCGTCGATGTTAGTCTCGTCCCGGCGGTCGACGCCCAGCACCTGCAGCGAGCCATCGCGAACCCGGTAGCCGTCGGTGGACAACGGTGAATAAAAATAATGGATATAGTAACGTGTACCCACCAGAAACTCCTGCATGATGTAGGGCTTGTCCCGGTCTATTTTTTTCTCGAAGTCCTGGTAGTCCTTGGCGATGAAAAAGCCCTTGCCGCCCTTGGCCCCGTGGTATTTCACGATGACCGGTTTCTCTATATCGTGGGGGTCATCGATGACACGGGGCATTTTCAGGCCGGCGCCCATCAGCCACTCTCGCTCCTTCTGCCGGTCTGACTCCCATTCCAGAACGTCCCGGTTGCCGTAGGCGGGCAGGTCGAGCTGCTTGAAGTTGTCTGCCCCCATGTACTCGACGAACGAGCCCGAGGGAACCACCACCGCGTTTTTTTCCTGCAACGCCGGTGCATGCGCGTTGACGTTTTTCCAGTCGTCGACGGTGTAAAACTCGTCCGGCGCACCGAGCGGAAACGCCTCGTAGAAGCGCGGGGGCTCCCGGATGGCGATGCCGATGCTCCCCATGTCCTCCTTTCTGGCGCCGTCAAAAATCTGCATGGAAGAATGCGAGCAGACGGTGGTGATTGAAAGATTGTCCGTGTCGTAGCCGTCAAGGATTTCTGTTATCCCCATTACCATGTATATCGGCTACCCTATTTGAAAGTTCTGGCCGCCCGCCATGCGGCAGGGTTTCAAAACATTTTTAGCATCCGGACATGATTGCATACACGAGGAGCAATGGACATCTCGTTGAAGCTGCGGGAAGCCGGGTCGGTGCTGGCATGGATGGCGAAAACCCTGCTGCTCCGAAAAAAAACCCCGCTCATCGGCGTGGTGATACCCAACAACACCTGCAACCTCCAGTGCACCTACTGCCCGGTGAAACACCTGGAGCAGGACGTCGTACCCTACGAGCAGATCGTACGGGACCTGGAAGCGCTATACCGCAGCGGCGCCCGGTTTCTCATCGTCACCGGCGGGGAGCCCCTGCTGTGGCACGACGACGATAAAACGCTGGAGGACGTCATACGACGGGCGAAAGCCATGGGGATGCACGAAATCGTGCTGTGCACCAACGGAACCCTGCCGCTGGACACCACCGCCGACTACGTCCTGGTCAGCCTGGACGGAGACCGGGCCACCCACGACCGGATACGGGGCCCGTCCTACCGGCGGATCATGAAAAACATCAAGGCCAGCGGGCACAAACATATCTACGTCCAGTTCACCGTGAATGCAGACAACCACCACGTCATGGAGCAAACGGTGCGCGAGCTGCAGCGGCACCACAAGATACGGGGCATCCTGTTCAGCGTCTACGTTCCCTACCGGGGGGCTGAAGGCGAGGGGCTCACCCGGGAGCACACTGACACCGCCATCGACCGGCTGATAGACCTCAAAAAAAGACATCCGGACTTCGTTGTCAACACCACGGCGGCCCTCCGGCATCTCAAAAGGGATGACTGGGAGCGGCCCACCTGGATAAACACCTGTATATACGACGGCGAGGTCAGCCCCTGCTGCTGCCGGGGGGACATCGTAACCGCGGAGATATGCGCCGGCTGTCAGCTGGCGGCCTGCGTGGAAAGCTACGTGATACAGCGGATGGAGCCGTCGGCCCTGCTGGAATACCTGAAATATGCGTTCGGGCCGGCCTCCGGCTGAGAAGAAAACTTAAAAAAGCATCAGGACATTCATAAGGGTGGAACTATGAAGGTCATGGAGAATGATTTGAGGGGAAAGAGAGTCATGAGCGACGAGGGCATGTACCTTGGCACGCTGCGGAACATCACCGTCGACACGCACACCGGCGACCTCGAAAACCTGCTGGTCGAGGCATCCGACAAGATCGATCCTCGCCTGTACCATCAGGACGAGCGGGGCTACCTGCTATTTCCCTTTTCATCGGTCAAATCGGTACGGGATGTCATCGTCATCGGCGAAGAATAAATGGACTCGTTTTTTTCCCCGGACGGGGTCGCCGTGGTCGGAGCGTCCGCCAACCCCGGAAAAATCGGCTACGAAATTTTTAAAAACGTGCTCGCCTCGGCGCCCAATGCCTACCCCGTCAATCCCTCGAGCGAGGTAATCCTCGGCGAGCGGTGCTATCCATCTGTCAGGGATATCCCCGGCGAGGTGGACCTCGCCGTGGTCGCCGTCCCCCCAAAACTGGTGCCGGACATCGTGGACGACTGCGGCGAAAAAAACGTGCCGGCCATGGTCGTCATATCAGGCGGCTTCAAAGAGGTCGGCAACGAGGGGCTCGAGCGGGACATGCTCAGCCGGGCACGGCGGCACGGCATCCGCATCATCGGCCCCAACTGCATCGGCGTCTACAACGGCGCCACCGGGTTCAACACGTTTTTCCAGCGGGATATGGAGCTCCCCGGGCAGGGACCCGTAGCGGTGCTCACCCAGTCGGGCACCGTGGGCATCGGGCTGCTGGAAACCTGCAGCGACATCGGCATCTCGAAGTTTGTATCCTATGGCAACGCCGCCGACGTCGACGAGCAGGAGCTACTCAGCTATCTCGCCGGCGACCCCGCCACAGCGGTCATCGCCATGTACGTGGAAGGCGTCACCGACGGCCGGGCGCTGTTCAAGGAGCTGCCCGACATGCCGGTCGTCATGCTCAAGGCCGGGCGAACCCCGTCAGGGAAGACGGCGGCTGCCTCGCACACGGGAGCCATGGCCACCCGCCATGCGCTGTTCGAAGGGGCAGCCCGGCAGCACGGCGCCATCGTGGCGGACAGCTTCGAGGAACTGCACGACATTGCCAGCCTGCTTGCGCTGCAGCCGCTTCCCCGGGGCGGCAGCGTGGCCATGGTAACCAACGGGGCCGGGCCCTGCGTGCTGGCCGCCGACGCCATACATGAAACGAGGCATCTCCGGCTGGCGGACGTCGACACGTCGGGCCTCGACGAGCTGCCCTCGTTTGCCATACGGGGCAACCCGGTGGACCTGACGGGGAGCGCCACCGCCGGGCATTACCTGGCGGGCATCCGGGCGCTATTCGAGGACGACGACGTGGACATCATCATGCCGTTTTTCGTGTTCAAGGACGCCCCGCTGCTGGACACGCTGGACGAGCTCTACCAGGGGCTGGCGTCGCTCGACGCATCGAAGCCGGCGGTGACGGTGGCGCTCGGCTCTCGCTTCGTGGCGGAGCAGCAGCGCCGCCTGCTCGAGATGGGCATTCCGCTGATATCGGAGCCGGCGCGGGCCGTCGCAGCCCTGGACAAGGTCGCGTGGTACGCCGGGTGGCGGCGATGAGAATCGCGGTGCTTGACCGGGATGCCTGCTACCCGCAGCGCTGCTCCCGGGAGTGCATCCATTTCTGTCCGCGGGTGCGGAGCGGCGACGAGACCATCGTCATGGACGAGGAGACCGGTAAGCCGGTGATCTCTGAGGAGCTCTGCGTGGGCTGCGGCATCTGCGTGCACAAGTGCCCGTTCGATGCGATCTCCATCGTCAACCTGGCCGACGAGCTGGAGGAGGACATGGTCCATCAGTTCGGCAGGAACGCGTTTCATCTGTTTCGGCTGCCCACGCCCAAGCAGGAAAAGGTGGTGGGCATACTGGGCCAGAACGGCATCGGGAAGACCACGGCCATCAACATCCTGTCCGGCAAGCTCGTCCCCAACCTGGGCGAATGGGGCGACGGGGCGGGACGGGAGGCGGTGCTCGACTACTACGCCGGCACCGAGATGCAGGACTACATGCGGCGTCTCTACGACGGCGACCTCGACGTGGCGTTCAAGTCGCAGTACGTTGACACCCCGGCCTCCCGGGATGATAGGGTCGGCGATTTCATCGACAACGCAGCGGCAGAACGCTTCGACCTCTCCAGGGTTATGGACCGGCGGCTGGACGAGGTATCGGGCGGCGACCTGCAGAAGCTGGCTATCGCCGCCACGATGTCCAAGGACGCCGACGTGTACTTTTTCGACGAGCCCTCCTCCTATCTCGACATCCATCACCGTATCATGATGGCCCGGGAGATACGCAAGCTGGCCGACAATGGCAAGATGGTCATGGTGGTGGAGCACGACCTGGCCGTCCTGGATTTCCTGGCGGACGTGGTGCATCTCCTCTACGGCACCAAGGGCGTCTACGGCGTGGTAACCCAGCCGAAGTCGGTGCGCCACGGCATCAACATGTACCTCTCCGGCTACCTGAAGGAGGAAAACATCCGGTTCGGCGAGGAAATCAAGTTCGAGGTGCATCCGCCGTTGCAGCTGGCGGGACGCGACGTGCTGGTGACCTTTGAGCCCCTGGAAAAACAATATGAGGGGTTTACCCTGGAAACGGAGCAGGGAGAGATACATACCGGCGAGGTGGTGGGCATCGTGGGCCCCAACGCCATCGGCAAGACCACCTTTGTCAAGATGCTGGCCGGGGTCATCGAGCCCACACAGGGCAATGTCGACAGCGCGGTGACGGTGAGCTACAAGCCGCAGTACGTCCGCCCGGTCAAGGGCACGGTGCAGGAGATCTTTCTGACCAGCGAGGGGCTCAGCCCCCACTATGAGCAGGAAATCATCCGGCCGTTGGGCGTCGACCGCCTGTACGAAAAAAAGGTAAAAAAGCTCTCGGGCGGCGAATTGCAGACAGTGGCCATCTCGCTCTGCCTCGCCCGGCAGGCCGACATCTATCTCGTCGACGAGCCCTCTGCATATCTCGACGCCAGCCAGCGGATGCACGTGGCCAAGGTCATCAACCGGGTGATGGAGGACGAGGACAAGGCGGCCATGGTGGTCGACCACGACGTCTATTTCATCGACCTGGTCAGCCAGTCGTTGATGGTGTTCACCGGCCAGGCCGAGGTGCAGGGGCGCGGCGAGGGGCCCTTCGACCTCCGGGAGGGCATGAACCGCTTTCTCCGGGAATTGGACATCACGTTCCGGCGGGACGAGGAAAGCAACCGCCCCCGGGTGAACAAGCCCGGCAGCCGGCTGGACCGCCAGCAGCGCAGCGTGGGCGAATACTATTACGAGCCATAGACGGCCCGGGGATACACATATATTTTAAATGATAGCGGTTGATATACCACCCAGCTGGTACAGATGAAAAAAATGGTCGTCCTGGTGCTGTTCCTGTGCAGTCCGCTCCTGCAGCCAGTGCACGCCAATCCCGTGCCCGTGTCGGAAAGCAGCGGGACACCCACGATAAACGGCGACACGCCCGTCATCCTGCAGCATGAAAACATAACCCACATCATCGACGAAGCACACCGGGCGAACGTCACGGCTGTCTACCATCTGACAAATCCGACCGGCACGAAGCTCACCCTTAGCATCATGCTGCCGTTCCGTGAGCGCATGCCCGACGACCTGGCCGTATGGCAGGACAACGTGTCCGTGAACCATACCCTGGTTCCCTTCAATCTCTCTTTTTCGCCGGCGGCGCGCTTTTCCTGCAGCATCCCGGCCAACGACACCACCGAGATAACGACGACATATTCCCTCTGGATAGCCGAGGTCATCCATAACGTGGTCACCTATCGCTACGAGTGTACCTACATCGCCGGGACGGGGCGGTACTGGAACGGCAGCATCGCGGAGGCGAGGTTCACCTTCAAGGTCGCCAAGGACCTCTACTCGCACGGGCTCTCGGGCTATGACGTGACGGAAACCACGCGGTACATGGTGGCCCGGGCGACCTACCACAACTGGACCGCCGACCGCGACATCGGCGTCGTCTGGTACAACGTCAACGCCTACGGCAAGGGGCTGCTCATCGTGGTCCCCGTTGTCATTATCGTCGCAGCCGTGCTCGTCATCCGGCTGGTCAGAAAGAAAACCGCGTGAAAGGTGAAATCCCGATAGATTCTTATGGCCGAGACGTATTGAACCACGTATGCGATGTGAACTCTGCGGAAAGGAGACACAGCACCCCCGGCGGGTGATGATAGAGGGAAGCGAGATGCAGGTCTGCAGCGCCTGCGCCGGCTACGGGACGCCGGTCGAGGAAAAAAAGCAGGCATCACCGGTCACCGCCAAAACCCGGCGGGTGGAGCCCTACTCCGGCAAGGACCCCTTCGCCGACATGGACACCGAGCTTATAGAGGGCTGGGGAAAAAAGATCATGCAGGCCCGCCAGCGGCAGGACATGAGCCGCGAGCAGCTGGGCTCCCTGATAGAGGAAAAAACGTCCACCATGGCGAAGATAGAAAACGAGGAGCTCCGGCCTTCAGACAAGACGGCGAAACGCATCGAACGGGCGCTCGATATTTCGCTGTTCGAAAAGGTATCCAAGGGCGTCACCCAGAAAAAAGATGTGCGCGGGCTCACCATCGGCGACCTGTTGAAGCACGATGAATGACGTCGCGGGGGCGGTCGCCGTCATACGGGAGGGCGGCCTGGTGGTCTACCCGACCGACACCCTGTACGGCCTCGGGGTCTCCGCTTTCGACGAACGGGCGGTGCAGCACGTGTACGAGGTGAAGCAGCGTCCCCGGGACATGCCACTGCCGGTGGCCGTAGGCAGCGTCGATGACATCGAAACCGTGGCGTATATGAACGAGACGGCAGGAGCGCTGGCAGCCCGGTTGCTGCCGGGGGCGCTCACCCTGGTGCTCCGCAAGCGGCAGCAGCATGTGCCACGCCAGGTCGCCGGGGATACCATCGCGGTGCGGGTGCCCGACCACCCGGTGGCATTGGAGCTCTGCCGTGAGGCTGGCCCGGTGACGGCGACCAGCGCCAACCTTCACGGGGGGACGATGCCGGCGGAGGTGGACATGGCGCGCAGGCAGCTGGGCGACATGGTTGACCGTTATCTTGACGGTGGCCGTCTGCAGGGCGTGCCGTCCACGGTGGTGGACGTGACATCTGGAGATATCACCATTGTCAGAGATGGAGCGATTTCTGAGGAGACATTGTATGACATCACATGTTGAGGAATATCGGAAAGCGGGACGTGTCGTCGGCGCGGCGCTGCAGGCCGGTGCCAGCCTGGTCGAGGAGGGCGCAACCTATCTCGCGGTGGCTGAACAGGTGGAGGACATGATATGCGCCGAGGCCGACATGGCGTTTCCGGTCAACGTTTCGGTGAACGAGATAGCGGCACATTACACGCCTGAGCCGGATGACGAGCGTCGATTCGAGCGGGGGGACGTGGTGAAGCTGGACGCCGGCGCCCACGTGGACGGCTACATCGGCGATACGGCGCTGACCGTGGCGGTGGACGGCGGCCATGACGATCTCATCGAGACGGCCCGGGAGGCGCTCGATGCGGCTGTCGGCATGGTGCAGGCCGGGGTCACTATCGCGGAGCTCGGGGGACACGTCGAGGATACCATCACCTCGCATGGGTTCCGGCCGGTGGAAAACCTGCAGGGGCATTCCCTCGAGCGCTACAATCTCCATGCCGGATTGTCGATTCCCAGCGTCTCGAACGACAACACCCGACGGCTCAAGGCAGGCGAGGTCGTCGCCATCGAGCCGTTTGTAACCGACGGCGCCGGGCACGTGGTCAACGGGGACAGCGGCAACATCTACCACATGGTCGGGCGGGGCCGGGGGAAAACGGCGCGTGCCATGCAGCAGCGGTTCGACGGATTGCCGTTCGCCAGCCGGTGGATGGACGGCATCGTTCCGAAGCGGCGTGTCAACCTGTCGCTGGCGTTTCTGCAACGCCGGCGCGTCGTCCGTCCCTACAGCATGCTGGTAGAAGCGAACGGGGGCCTGGTGGCGCAGGCGGAGCACACCCTGCTGGTCACCGAGAATGGCTGCGAGATACTCACCCTGCCGGAGTAGGGCCGGCTGCCGTGGATAAAAACGATAGAGATATAAAGACCGTAAATCCTATCAATACGTATGGCGCGGCATGACAAAGTCATCCTGGAGCTCATCCTGCTGCTCCTGGCGTTCATGGCCCTGTACATGGTCGCCCCGGACATCATCCCGCTGCTGGAGGATGCGCAGGACAGCGCGACCGTGAAGCCGGTGGCGGCATTGTTTCTCTTTTTGAAGCTCCTCGCCGAGATTTTCACCAGCATCGTGTACACCATCCTCGCCTACCTCGTCGCCGGGGGCGTCGTCATCCTGAACGGGCGGCGCGACTAAGCCGGGCTGACCGCCATGTCCGGGCGTATCGGTGGCTATAAATAACCGGTTGGCGATAGTGTACCATGGAAGAAAAAGTGGGCGAGGTGGAGCATTACTTCACCAACATCAGCGTGGCCGCCATCAAGATAACCGAGGGCTCGCTGCATGTCGGCGACACCATCCACATCGTTGGCGCAACCACCGATTTTTCCCAGCCCGTCAACTCCATGGAAATAGACCAGGCGTCCGTGGACGAGGTGTCCCGGGGCGACGAAGTCGGGATTAAGACCGTGCAGCGCGTCCGTGAGGGCGACGCCGTCTACCGGGTCGTCGAGTAGCCGGCTACACGGGAATGATGTCGTACCAGTCGCCGCCGAGCATCACCGCAAAGGCAATGTCGCCGACGAGCTCGATGGAGCCGGACAGGGAAAAGCTGGGCGGCCAGACGACCCAGGCGGCGGTGAACATGTCGGCGCGGAGCAGGCTCGCCATCAGCTGCAATCCCACGTTGTCGTCTATCGTAAAATTGAGGGAATAGGTGCTCAGCCAGTTACCCCCGGTGTCCACGGTCACGTGTCCCTCGTCCTCGATGCACCAGTTCAGGGACAGCGAGGCGGTACGAAGCCAGGCGTTCATGTCCATCCTGATGGGGCTTTTATTCCACATAAACTGGACGTGCGGTCCCGTTTCCGCCGTGTGCAGCTCCAGGTAGCCTTCCTGACCGATGCCCCAGGTGAGCGAGGTGGAGGTGCTCATGTTGGTCACAGAAAAATAGAGAGTGGGGGCATCAACGTCATCCGTCAGAATGAGCTTGGTCTTCGCAGCGTTGGTGGACACGTTGACATGGCCGCCGTACAGCTTGGGCGTCCACGACGCATGGAACGACATCGGCAGGTACTGTACCTGCAGGGAGCCCATGACGTCCATCCGGTCCATGCTGAGCGTCAACGTCACGTTGAACTCGCTGCTGCTCTCATAGTCGATGGTGCCCGTGTTGCCCGACAGCGCGTAACCCAGCGAGAACGCCATCTCCGCCGGCAGCGCGTCGACGGCAAGCGTGAGAGCGGTTCCCTCTCCGTTGAGCTCACCTTCGTACCCCATCGTGATAACGGTGTCCTGCGACGCACTCCGTTCCAGCGAAAGGTCAAGCTGCTGTGCCTCGAGCCGCGGGGTGAACGTGGTGGTGGCTTCGACCGCCGGCGCATACGTGATGGTCGCCTGGTGGTGATGGTCGCTGCCGCCGAATGAGCCGTCGTAGGCGGCGGTGAGCGTGACGTCGCTGGGTGAGCCCGTGAAGCTGGGCACATGGGTCACGGCGAATACGGGGGGATGGTCATAGAAGACGTAGGGGGCAACGGTGAAAATAATCTGCTCTTTTTCCGGGATGGTGTCGCCCTCCAGCGAGGAGTATCCAAGCCGGATGGTATGTTCGCCGTAGCCGAACACGCCGAGGGACAGATGCAGGTAGAGCTCTATCTCAAAGTCCTCCTGCTCCAGCCCGGTTCCCAGCCGCTCGACCTCGAGCACCGCGGACAGCGCCAGCACCCAGCCGACGTCCTGTTCGCCGACGTCCGGAAACGGGAAAAAGCGCACCCGGAAGTCGTTGCCGTTTTCCCCGGTGTCGTCGTTGTCATCGACGTTTATGGGCTGGAGCAGCGCGTTGAGCAGCGAAATATTTTTTTCTACGCCGGCGCATTTGGTGTGCACATAGGCGCGTATCATCTGCGGGGTCAACGAGAGCCCGCCGCCGTCGCGGTCGCGGAGCATCCGCTGTCGTTCCCGCACCGTTGCATGTTCAGCCGGGGATTGGTAGTCGGTATCCTCGACCGCATGTCCCGGGGAACCCTCTGATTCGGTCCGGATCTCAGATGTCTGCATGCTGCCGGATATCTGCTCGTCAATGCCCGGTGAAAAAACGCCGCCGGCCGCGCATACTGATACAAGCAACAATGCCCCAACCAATACTGCCATGATAGATTTCATAATAAACTATTAGTTGCCTTCTATTTATAGTTTGTTAATCTCCCTGTGCGCCTCTGCGCTGGAACAACCATCAGGATGGCTATTCCATGGCGGCGAGCGCCCGCTGCTCGACGTCCGCCGGCGGCAGAGTGGTAGTGTCGATGACAGCGTCATAGATGGAAAGATCATCAAGGTCGATGTCGTAGTATGCCCGGTAACGCTTTTTTTCGCTCTGCTCCCGCGCCGCCATCTCCCGCTGTATCTGCCCCACCGGGTCGCTCTCGCGCTCGGCGATACGCCGGGCCCGCTCGTCCGCATCGCAGGTCAGCCAAAGCTTGAAGCAGGGGATGTAGTTGCGGTGGGCGATCCAGCCGGCCAGCCGTCCTTCCAGGATGACGTTGCCGGTCATCAGGATAACTTTTTGTTTCTGGTCCAGCATGCGGTCGATCTCGGGGTGTTCCTCGCAGTAGGCGCCGAACTCGGCGAGCGTCATGTCGCGCTCCCGGGCCATCGCCCGGAACATGTCACCTGCATACACGTAGGGGATGTCAAGCCGGTCGTGCAGGCGCTTCGCCGTGGTGGTGGTACCGCTTCCGGGAAGACCGCCGATGGTGATGCTATCCGGCATGCTTCGCCCGCCACTCGGACCAGGATATCAGTTTGAAGGCATGCTGAATAATCTGGGTGAGCGGGATGGAGAGCAGCATGTACAGGAGAATCCAGTTGGGAAATATCACGGTTTTGTCGATGAGGCTGACGTGCATCGCCCAGGGAACGTCGATAAAGTAATGCGTGGTGCCGGTCAGAAACTCCCACAGCCAGGTCCAGATGGGGATGAAGATGAGCAGCGTTACCGGCATGATTTTCATCTGGCTGCTTGACACCTCGCCCTGTTTTTTCATCAGCTTCGGCTGCAGCTTCTCCAGCTTCTTGGTCTTGTAGGTGTTGTTGTCCAGGCGGGCCTGCCGGTATTCCTTCTGGAACTTGGACATCACCTGCTGGTTTTTCGCCATCTCCACCCAGTCCATGCTGACATGGCGGACCGCAGCCGATATAAAAAGAGCGATGGAGCCCACCATGAAAATGGTCAGCACCGGGAAGGCATGGTTGAAGCCGAACAGCGGGCCGAACACCGTGCCGACGGCGTTCCCCAGCGAGCTTCTGAGATTCTGGTCGAACATGACGAACATCGCCACCATGAGCAACACGAAGAACGGCAGCGACGACGAAGACGACTTTCCACCAGATGAGCCCTGCACCATGATATCACCGAATATGGCTCCAACGCGATGGGGCTTTTAACTGTTTGGCCTCACCGCGCACGTCACTCAACTCCCAGGAACTTGCGGAGCACCGGATGCATCTCCATGGCCTGCTCCCGCGCAATCTGCTCATACAGCTGTATGACGATGCCCACGGCTAACAGCACCCCCGTCCCGCTGGTGTTGCCCACGGTGCCTATCAGGTTGGAAAACAGCGCCAGCGACGCCACAATGATGGAGCTCAGAACCGTCAGCGCCGGAATATACCGCTTGAGCACCTTCTTCAGGATACGCGGGTCACGCCGGAAGCCGGGAATCTGCATGCCGCTGCTCTGAATCTGCCCGGCAACGGCGTCCGGCCCCATGTTCGTGGTCTCAATCCAGAACTTACCGAAGAAAATGGTAACGACGATGAAGATAGTCCCATAGATTGCTATCTTGAGCATCATCTGCCAGGGGTCATGCCCGGCAAGATACGTCGAATACTTGTCGCTTATCATGGGAAACAGCCACGTGTGCAGTCCCCGCGGCGAGTTGAGATACCAGGCGGCACCCGCCACCGGCTCCGTCGACCCTGGAAGATATTTCCCGAGCCACCACTGGCCTCCAAGCAATGGAATGTTGCTCAGCCTCGTATAGAAAAGCAACGCGAACATGTTGATGTTGGCCAGCAGAGCCGACGTCAAAATGACAGGAAGGACCGAGGTATAGACGAGTTTGAGTGGATACCGGCCACGGGCACCCCGCACCCGGGCATGCGTCAGCGGCAGCTCAACGCGCGACGACTGCGCATAGACCACAAAGAGAAAGATGATCACGGTGGCCAGCAACGCAATAACGGGATTCGGCGGTGAAATAAAAATGGTTTCGAAGCCCCCGCCAATCAGGTCACCGATTGACATCTCCGAAACAAGATACACGGTTTTCGGCAGCACGCCAGCCGGCGGATTGTCGACGCTCAGCACTCCCCCGGCCTGCGGCAGCCAGTTGAACGTACCGGTGATGACGGCCTCCGAGACGCCGGCGGCGATGAACAATGACACGCCGGAGCCGATACCCCATTTGGAGATAACCTCGTCCATCCAGAAAATCAGGAAGCCGCCCATGAACAGCTGCGCCACGATGACCGCGCTGGCCCCGGTGCCGCCCAGCGACGCCTCAAGCGAGGCGCTGGGTGACAGGTAACCGAACACCTGGGGGACGGCCTCCACCAGAATCATAACCATGACCAGAATTTTCTGGACGCCCTGGAAGAGCGACTTGTCCTTGGGGTCCTGCAAATCGAGGT
>CAZQNC010000025.1:0-11669 GCA_964594625.1 uncultured Thermoplasmatales archaeon
CCATTTTTATATATGTGGCGGCATTACAACACCTGATGAAACGACCCTCCATCATCAAGACATACTGTCCCTTCTGCGGGCAGCATACGGAGCACGACCTCAAGCGGGTGAAAAAGAAAAAGGCGTCCGAGTTCAAGCAGGGTCAGCGCCGTTTCCGCCGCGTGACATCGGGGTACCGTGGCTATCCCCGGCCGAAGCCCCAGGGCGACAAGCCGACGAAGCGCATCTACCTGCGATACACCTGCAAGGAGTGCGGCAAGGCTCACCAGAAGAAGGGCGTTCGCGCCAAGCGATTTGAGTTTCAGCGGTGATATAATGGGACGATTTGTCAAAGTAAAATGCAGTGACTGCAACAACGAGCAAGTTATTTTCAAGAAGGCCAGCACCGAGGTGCTGTGCCAGGTATGCGGCGGTGTGCTGGCCCGGCCGACCGGTGGTGCCGCTGACCTGAAAGGAGAGATTGTTGAGGAGTTAGCATAACCTATGCCGGCAAAAAACATCCCGGACAAAGGCGAACTCGTGGTGTGCACCGTCGACAAGGCAAAGGGATTCGGTGCCTTCGTCACATTGGAGGAATACCCCGACCTGGAGGGGTTTATCCACATCAAGGAGGTCGCCCCGGGATGGATCAAGAATATCCGGAACCACGTCAAGGCCGGGCAGCGCGTTGTCTGCAAGGTCATGGACGTCGAGCCCAGCAAGGATTCCGTGGATTTGTCGCTCAAGCGGGTGAACGACCATCAGCGGCGGAACAAGATACAGCAGTGGAAAAACCTGTCGAAGGCTGAAAACCTGCTGCGCATCGTCGCCGACCGGCTGGACAGGAGCTTCGAGGACTGCCTGGAGGAGTTCGGCTACGACCTGGTGGAAAAATATGGCTCGCTGTACGAGGCGTTCGAGGAGGCCGCCTACGACGAGAAATCCCTCGAAAACGACGGTTTTACGGGCGACCTGGCTGATGCCTTCGTCGAGGTTGCCCAGGAAAACATCGTCATCCCCTATGTCACGATTACCGGCTACGTGGAATTCTTTGTCCCCGAGCGGGACGGCATCAAGCACATCAAAAACGCGCTGAAAACAATCGAAAAGGAGGACAACGACGTCACCGTGAACGTCAAATACGTGTCGGCGCCGCTGTACCGGGTAGATGTGACCGCCCCCGACTACAAGCTGGCGGAAAGCGAGCTGCGTGAGACGGCCGAGCAGGGTATCGCATACATCGAGGAACACGGCGGAACCGGAAGCTTCAAGCGGGACATCGAGTGATGGAGCACATGATGCGCTACTGCAGTAGCTGTCACGAGTACACCCTGGAGGACTGCTGTCCGAGGTGTGGACAGCGGACGCATACCCCGGAGCCGGCCCGGTTTTCCCCGCAGGACCCCTACGGCACGTATCGCCGGAGATTGAAGAAAGAAGCAGAGGAGTGATATATATGGACGACAAGTCATTGCGTATAGACGAGGCAAGCATCGTGTTTTCGGAAAAACCCGAGCTGAAGGAACCGGTTTTGATTGAGGGGCTGCCCGGCGTGGGCAACGTGGGCAAGCTGGCAGCCGAGCATCTCATCGACGAGATCGGGGCCACCAAGTTCGCGGATATCTATTCAACTGATTTTCCACCCCAGGTGTTCGTCAACGACGACGGCACCGTCAAGCTGGCCCGCAACGAGCTCTATTACTGTAAGGGCCCGACCGACCTTGTTATTCTCACCGGGGACTACCAGGGCCTGTCAACCCGCGGGCAGTATATCCTCGTGCAGACCGTCCTCGACCTGGTGCAGACATATGGCACCCGGCGCATCTACACCCTGGGCGGGTACGGCGTCGGCGTCGAGGTCGACGAGCCCACGGTCACCGGTGCGGCCACCCATCTCGAGCTGGTCGAGGAACACGAACAATATGGCATCGTGTTCAAGGACAAGGCGGGTGGCGGCATCGTCGGGGCGTCCGGTCTGCTGCTGGGCATCGGCACCATGATGGACATGGAGGGCGTCTGCCTGATGGGGGAGACCTCCGGCTACATGGTCGACCCGGGGAGCGCCCGGGAGGTCCTGAAAACCCTGGCCAGCATCCTGGACATCGACATCGGCTTCGCCAAGCTGGAGGAAAAAGCCGAGGAAATCAGCAAGATAGCCCAGCGCATCAAGCAGCTTGAGGAAAGCGGCGGGTCGGACAAGGAAGCCGGCGACCTCAACTACATCGGGTAACCGGCATACAGGGCAGCCGGCAGCCATTGGAAAAGCAACGTCCATATCATCGGTAGTATGCCGTCCGTGCCGTCGAATCCGGCAAAGATGCTTTGCGTGTGATGTAACAGCGGCATGGACACCGCGAGCGGGTCGGACCAGGTGCTTTCCGCCCCATGTTCATCTCTGGCTTTGACCGTTATCTCGTAGCTGCCCGTGGTATTCCAGGTGTGGCTGGCGTTGACGGCTGCATCCGGCTGGGAGGGGCCCAGCCACCGGCTGGTGGTGCCGTCGCCCCAGTCGAAGCGGTAGTGCAGCCGGTCGCCGTCGGGGTCGCGGGTAACGGCGGTGTAGGTGTACGCGGTGCCGGTGTTTCCCGCTGTTTCTCCTGCCGGACGCTGCGGCTGCGCCGGCGGATTGTTGCCGTAGGGCATGTCGTGGAGCGCCGTCCAGTGCTCCCAGACGGGTTTTTGGACGCCGTTGTTGTGGCGGAGGCCGACCAGCTGGTTGGGCCTGGTTTCCTGGCCGGCGGGTGCCATGTCGTGGAGGTTGAGCCAGCAGACCATGTGGACGGGCAGCTCGGCTGTATGGTTGACGAACCAGTCGAGGTATGCCGTCTGTTCCTGCAGGGTTCCGTCGGTGAGCGATGAGCTGGTCCATCCGATTTCGGTGAAGGCGATGGGCACGTCGCTCGTATATGAGAGAAGGGCGGTGTAGTAGTCGCCGGGGAGATTGTCGGGCGTGGCGTAGGAGGTGTTAAGGTAGGGATAGGTGGTGAACCCGATGAGGTCTATCCGGTCTTTGTCCAGCTTGTCTATGAGAAAGAAGGTGTGTTTGTCGTAGAGGTCGACCAGCCGGAAGATGACCATGACCCGGGTGGTGGGCGACACGTCTTTGACGGCCGCGTAGGT
Source organism: uncultured Thermoplasmatales archaeon (assembly GCA_964594625.1). Taxonomy (GTDB): domain Archaea; phylum Thermoplasmatota; class E2; order UBA202; family DSCA01; genus CAZESS01. The sequence goes on from CAZQNC010000025.1 coordinate 3,100, forward strand.
GTCGGCGACCAGTGAGGTGTAGTTGTCAAAGTCGGGTCGGTTGGGCCCGTAGCTGTAGTATGAGTCGACCTCGTTGCCCAGGCTGAGGTACCGCGGCTGATACGTGGCCGTGATGTTGACCGCCTGCTGTATCCAGCGCTCCCGGAACGCCGGGTCTCCCATGGTGGTGTCATCGGGCAGTCCGGGTGGCACGTCCAGCTGTGGGGCGAGCCCGTGGCCGGGTACCTGCTGGAGGCTCCAGAAGTTGAGGTGATATATCGGGGTGAGGCCGTTGCCGTGTATCCACTGGTTCAGCAGGGCCTGGGTGCCCGGTGAGGCAAGCTTGTCCTCGGTGTCCCACCAGGGGACGGTCAGCCAGAGGTTGACGAGCTCGCAGCATGATGCAGCCATGGCGTATCCCGCTTCGATGTCCTCGATTGATGCGTTGGGATAGTTTTGGGGCGTTGGAACGATGCCCATCAGAAAGGAGCGGGTCTCGCGTATCTCGCCCGGGGATGTGTCGGCCGGGGCGTGTCCGCCGTTGACGCAGCCGGCCAGCATGACGATAAGGACCGCCAGCACCGCCTGCCAGTGCCTGCTCATGTGTCTCACATGGCAAACGGGAGCAACGTTAAATGTCTTGCGCTCCCGGACCGGCGACGGGTTCCAGATACCAGATTTTAAATAAACCGGCGGTGTTTTGCAGGTGTGGATAGCATGTACCGGAGCGGCGAATATGCCGTCAAACGGTTTTCCAGCGACCGGCAGAGCATCCGGCTTATTCTCAACGAGTCAGCCAAGAAGCATACCATCCACGCGGTCCTCGAAATCGATGTGACCAACGGCCGCACGGCCATACGGGATATCAAGGAGAAGACCGGGCGGAAGCCGTCGTTTACCGGCTGGATGGTCAAGTGTATCGCCGAGGCGCTCACCCGGCATCCCGAGCTGAACACCTACCGGCAGGGATGGCGGAAGATCGTCGTTTTCGAGGATGTGGATGTGGCGATTCCCGTCGAACGTTTGGTGGACGGGGAGGCGCGGACCATGGTCTACATCGTCCGGCGGGCAAACGAAAAAAGCGTCACCGAGATAACCGATGAGATCCGGGCGGCGCAGCGGCGGCAGGTCGGCGGCAAAAAACAGGTGCTCAGCCAGCTCTCCCGGTTTGAAAAAATGGTGCTCAACGCACCGACGTTTCTGAAAAAGCTCGTGCTGTGGATACTTCGATGGCACGGCATCCGGAAAAAAAAGCACATGGGCACCGTCGGCGTGACATCTGTCGGCATGATAGGGCGCTTCCCCGGCTGGGTGGTCCCGCTGGGTGGCACGCCGACCGTGATGATCGCCCTGGGCGGCGTCGTCGAGAAGCCAGCCGTCGTGGATGGCAACGTCGAGGCCAGGGAGATGCTGAGCCTGACGCTTTCGGTCGACCACGACCTCGTCGACGGGGGACCGATGACCAGATATGTGTCCACGCTCACCGAGCTGGTCGAAGACGGCTATGGGCTGTCCAAGGTAACGGATGGCGGTGCAGCGGGCGAGTAGCCGGCGGGGCTAGGTGTCCGGTGTCTTCTTTTGCTGCCAGCGGCGCAGCTGCTTGAGCACCTCGAAGGCTGCCAGGTATACCAGGGCGGCCAGGCCGACGTACATCCAGTCGATAAGGGTCAGCCCGCCGAAGCTCAGGAAATCGCTGAGGCCCGGTGCGTAGATGGCCGTGAGCACCAGCCAGATGGAGACGGCGATGGAGGCGTGCAGGATTTTATTGGAAAAGAAACGGCGGTTGAACAGCGAGCGGTGTTCCTGCCGCCACTGGAGGATGTTGACGTACTGGCAGAACACGATGGTGGCGTAGGCCAGCGCGGTCACCTGGAAGTAGGGCAGGATGTTGGTGTCGTCGACGGTGAGCGTGACGCCCTCTCGCTCCATGAACAGCAGAAAGTTTGCGAACGCCAGCAGGCCGATGAGGAGACCCAGCACGGTGAACTCGGCGGCCGACCGCCTGGTTATCATGTGCTCGTCGGGGTCGCGGGGCGGCTTGGTCATCACGCCCCGGCCGGGCGGGTCGAAGGTCAGAAAGGTGAGCGGCATGATTTCGCCGAGGAGGTCGATGGCCAATATCTGGACGGCCAGGATGGGTATGGGGTAGTCCCACAGGGCGACGGCGAGCAGACCGAAGAGCACGAGTGCCAGCTCTGCAATGTTGGTGGTCAGCGAGGCATGCACCGTTTTTTTCAGGTTGTTGTAGATGGTTCGGCCTTCCTCGATCGCGTGGACGAGCGTGGGGAAGCTGTCGTCGAGCAGCACGAGGCGGGAGGCCTCCTTGGCCACGTCGGTGCCCCGCTGACCCATGGCCACGCCGATGTGGGCCCGTCGCAGGGCGGGGGCGTCGTTGACGCCGTCGCCGGTGACGGCCACGATTTCTCCCTGTCCTTCCAGCGTTTTGACGATGTGGAGCTTGTCCTCGGGGTCAACCCGGGAGAAGATGAGACTCTGTTTTTTTCGGAGCAGCTTGTGCAGTGTTTCGTCGCTCATCTCCTTGAGCTCCTGCCCGGTGATGATGTCTTCGTCTTCCTCCACGGATAATCCTATCTCCCGGCCGATGGCCCAGGCGGTGATGGCGTGGTCGCCGGTGATCATGACGACGCGGAGGCCTGCCAGTTTCGCTTCCTTGATGGCCTGGGTGACCCCATCCTTTGGCGGGTCAATCATGGCCGTCAGGCCCAGAAAGGTAAGGTTTCGTTCAACCTCCTCGGCCTCATAGCAGTCCTTCGCCTCCAGGTCACGGCGGGCGATGGCCAGCACGCGCAGGCCCTGCTCTGAATATGTCTCGTTCATCTCCCGTATCCGGTTCTTATCATCGTCGGTGATGGGCACCACTTCGCCGTCGCGATAGATGTGGGAGCTGACGGAGAGCACGCTGGCCGTCGAGCCTTTGACCGTCAGGGCGACGTCGTCGCCAAAGCGGCGGACGGAGCTCATCCGCTTCCGCTCCGAGGTGAACGGGAACTCCTGTATCTCGGGGTTTTCCTGGTCCTCCGTCGGGGAGCGGGTGCCGAGCTTGGTGGACATGGTAATCAAGGCAGCCTCCGTCGGGTCGCCGATGGGATACCAGCCGTCGTGTTCCTCGTCGGGCTCGTGTATCTCGGCGTTGGAGGCCATGGTGGCGGCGTCCATCATCACCTCTATCTCGTCTATCTGCTCCTCCGATAATGGCTGGCCGTCCTCGTCCAGGATGTTGCCCTCCGGCTCGTAGCCCGTGCCGGTGATGTCGTAGGTGGTGCCGTCGAACCAGACCGAGCGGACCGTCATCTCGTTCTTGGTGAGCGTCCCGGTTTTGTCGGTGCATATGACGGTGGTGGAGCCAAGCGTCTCGACGGACGGCAGGTTTTTGACCACCGCGTTGCGATTGGCCAGCCGGTTGCTACCCGTGGACAGGGCAACGGTCAACTGGGCCGGGAGCGCCTGCGGGACGAGCGCCATGGCGATGCCGAGCGCATAGATGAGGCTGACGTTGAGCCCCAGGCCCTGTACCAGGCCAACCCCGAACAGCGCGATGCCGATAACGACGACGGCCATGGTGAGCTGCCGGGCGAGATGGCGCATCTCCTGCTGCAGTGGCGTCCGTATTTCGCCGGTTTCCTGGGTCATCTGCGCGATTTTCCCGGTCTCGGTGTCCATGCCCGTGGCGACGACGACGGCAGTGGCGTTTCCCGATGCGACGGTGGTACCCGCGTATGCCATGTTGGTCCGGTCGGCGATACCCGCCTCCTCCTCGATGGCCTCGCATATTTTTTCCTGGGCAACGGATTCGCCGGTGAGGGCGAAGTCATTGGTTTTGAAGTTCGATGCCTCGATGACGCGGAGGTCGGCCGGTATCTTGTCGCCCTCGTCGACCGTGACGATGTCGCCGGGCACGAGCTGACCCTGGCCGGTCTCGCTCAGTTCGCCGTCCCGGATGACCTTGGCGGGCGAGGATATGAGTCCCTTGAGCTTATCGACGATTTTGCCGGCCCGGTATTCCTGTATGAAACCGATGACGGCGTTGACGATGACGATAACGAAGATGACAGTCCCATCCCGAATGTTGCCCGTCAGGAAGGCAATAACGGCGCCGATGATGAGGATGATGACCAGGAGCTCCTTGAACTGGGAGAGAAAGAGCAGCCACAGCGGCGTCTGTATCTTGGCCTGCAGCTCGTTTTTCCCGTGTTTTTGCAGGCGATGCTGTGCCTCCTGTTTTGAGAGACCCTGCCGTGAGGTGTCGAGCTCGTCGAGCGTTGCCTCCGGGCTCATCTGGTAGTAGTCCGTGGATGCCATGGCAGACTGCTCATTACATGAAACCCGTATATAATATGTTTGCGTTTTGTCCCACCATAGCTTTTTAAGCGCTGCTTTATTTCATCCCGATGAACGACATGGAGCGCGTGACGAGATATGCTGAGGAAGTGGTCACCAGGGAGGAGCTCGAGGTGGTGCTGCGGCAGGACGAAAAAAAGGCGTATATCGGCTTTGAGCCCTCGGGGCTGGTGCACACGGGCTGGATTATCTGCGCGAACAAGATACGGGACCTGCAGGCTGCCGGCTTCGATGTTACGGTGCTGCTGGCGGACTGGCATGCCTGGGTGAACGACAAGCTGGACGGCGACATGGATGCCATCCAGGCCTGCGGGGAGTACATGAAGGACAGTTTTGCTGCGCTTGGTGTGGAGGGCGTCCGCTATCTGTACGCCAGCGATTACGTCAACGATGCCGGCTACTGGGAGCTGGTGTTGCGCGTTGCGAAGAACGCGTCGCTGGCCCGCATCCGGCGTTCCATGGACATCATGGGGCGGACGGCTGACGAGGCGGAGAAGGATTTTTCGAAGTTTCTGTATCCGGCTATGCAGGTCGCCGACATCTTTTATCTCGACCTTGACCTGGCCTACGGGGGCATGGACCAGCGGCATGCGCACATGCTGTGCCGTGATATCGCCAAGAAGATGGACAGGAAGTCGCCGGTGGCGGTGCACACGCCGATTCTGTCGAGCCTTGAACCTGGCTCGCGGATGGACGCGAAGATGTCGAAGAGCAAGCCGTCGAGCTGCATTTTTATTCATGATGGCCCCGGCGATGTCGAGGAAAAGATACGGCAGGCATATTGCCCCGAAGGTATCGTGGAGGATAACCCCATCCTGGAGTTCTGCCGCTATCTGGTGTTTCCCGCTTTTGACATGATGACCATTGAGCGGCCGGAGAAATACGGCGGTGACCTGCACTTCGAGCGATATGACGAAATGGCGGCAACGTTCAAGGAAAAGGAGCTGCACCCCCAGGACCTGAAGCAAACGGTGGCTGCATATCTCAACGAGCTGCTGGAGCCCGTCCGGACATATTTCGATGACCATCCCGAGAACCTTGAAGTGGTCCGGGAAACACTGGCCAGCACGGAGTAAATGGTTTCGAGCGAAACCTTTTTATGCCGCCGCGTATGACAGGCCATGGCTACCGGCGAGGAAGCACCGTCGCTCGGCAAACTGTTCTCCATCCTCCACTGGCAAACCCGCATCTACGTCGAACAGCAGCTGGCATCCATCAACCTCACCTGGGGCGAATTCCACATCCTCATGCGGCTGTGCCACGCGGGACAGATGAGCCAGCGAGACGTCACCGAACAGCTCCACGTCAGCAAGGCAACCACCTCAAAGATGATACGAAAACTCGAACGGGACGGCTACATAAAACGCGAGCAGGACACACACGACCGCCGGACCTACATCATCCACACCACCAGCAAAGCCCAGCACCTCCACGCAAAGCTCAAAACCATCAGCAGCACATGGAACACCATCCTCCTCCAGGATCTCCCGGAGCAGAAACAAAAAACCGTCATCACCGGGCTCAACACCATGATACAGCAGGCACTCCACGCAAACAAGGAGGACCAGCATGCCTGACGGCGAGCTCACCGAGGGCGTCGCCACCCTGCTCGGCGAGCCCAAGCGCGCCATCCTGAAGCTGTCAACACCCATGATGATAGCCATGACCGCGCAGACCACCTACAACCTCGCCGACGGCATATGGGTGGCCGGCCTGGGCTCCGACGCGCTGGCAGCCGTGGGCCTCTTCTTCCCGTTCATCATGTTCCTCATCGCCCTGTCAAACGGTCTCGGCGTCGGCGGAAGCGCCGCCATATCCCGGCGTATCGGCAGAAAAGACAAGGCCGGCGCGGACAACACCGCCGTGCACACCCTCATCCTCGGGCTGAGCATCGGCCTGGCCTGCAGCCTGCCCTTCGTGCCCTTCCTGGACGGCATCTTCGCGTCGATGGGCGCCACCGGCGACGCGGGGGCGATGGCCACGCAGTATTCCCGGATTCTCTTCAGCGGCGCCATCTTCATCTTTTTCGCCAGCATCGGCAACAACATCCTCCGGGGTGAGGGAGACGCAAAGCGAGCCATGTACGCGCTCGTGCTGAGCTCCATCCTCAACATCGTGCTCGACCCCATATTCATCTACGTCCTCGACCTCGGCGTGGAAGGCGCAGCCTGGGCGACGCTGCTGTCCATGGCCACCGCCGCCCTGCTGATATACTACTGGATATTCGTCAACCGGGACACCTACGTGGACATCACCTGGCGGGATTTTCGTCCCAGCCGCTCGCTGACCAAGGAAATCCTGAACGTGGGTATTCCCTCATCGGTGGCCATGCTGTCCATGTCCTTCAGCATCTTCCTGCTCAACCTGATCATCATCCGCGCCGGTGGAACAGACGGCGTCGCGGTGTTTACCACGGGCTGGCGCGTGGTGTCGCTGGGAACCATGCCGTTGCTGGGCATCGCGACAGGCGTGACGGCGGTGACCGCCGCGGCCTACGGCGCCCGCGATGCCGAGAAGCTGGACACGGCATACATGTACGCGGTCAAGATCGGCATCATGGTCGAGGCAGCCGTCGCCGTCGCCGTCTTCATCTTCGCCCCCCAGATAACGGGGCTGTTCACCTACGCCGGGGACACGCATCTGCTGGTCGGCGACATCACCCGTTTTCTCCGCTACACCGTGCTGTTTTATCCCACGGTGCCCCTGGGCATGCTCACCTCGGCGTTGTTCCGGGGTATCAACCGGGGGGTCAACGCGCTCGTCGCCACGCTCATCCGGACCGTCGTGCTGCAGGTGTGCACCGCCTACCTGCTCGGGCTGGTCATGGACATGGGGCTGGAGGGCGTCTGGATAGGCATCGTCGGCGGCAACATCATCGCCGCCATTGTGGTCACCTTTCCCTGGGGACGGCTCACGGTCAGCAGATTGAAGCGATGTTTCCCGCCCTGCCCGACAGAGGCGGACACCCCACATTGAAATTTTTTTGCTATCAGTATGGGTTATATTTATATATAAGGTACACGATGGTACATGTGATGCGTACTACATCCCTTATCTGCGTGCTGGCCGCCATGGCCATACTCACGCCGATGCTGGGCCTCTCTCCAGGCGCTGCACACGAGGTCAACCAGGGCGTTTCTATCACCAAGCCCGAGGCCAGCTTCTATGTCTTCGACATGAAGCTGGTACTGCTGCCGGAAACACCGGCCCCCATACAGGCCATCGTCGTCGGCAAGATAACGGTGCAGGCAGAGGCCACTGCAGCCGTGTCCTTCTACGTCGACGGGGAACTCCAGCATACGGACAGCGAGGCACCCTACGAGTGGGTGTGGGACACCGGGCTGCAGCCGCCGCCCATCCACACGCTCCGGGCCGAAGCCGGCGGAGAGAGCGACGAAATCGGCGTGCTCTACGTCAATCCCTTTGGCGGATAGTCCAGGTAGCAGATACGACAGCTCAACGGCTATTGACCAATGACGCCAGCAGTAATTTTAGAGAGAAAGGATTGGAGGGCGGAGGGGATGTGCATACCCACGACTGCTACCATTTTCACGATATTAAAAAAAGAGAGGGAAAAGGGAGACGGTTTTAGCTGGTGGTCAGCGTGTCCGAGGTTTCGACGTCGGCCGAGGTGTCCCAGGTGTAACTGGAATGCGTGAGCCCCGTTACTGTCGCGGTATAGGTGCCGGGCGTTCTTGACGCTTTTTCGAACACGAGGCTGGCGACGCCGCTCGAGTCAGTTGTGGCGGTTCCAGTGAGGGTACTGCCTCCTGGTGTGTCCAGCGAGATGTCCACGGTGACATCACTCACGCCGTTACCATTGCTATCCAGAACGGTGACCTCGACGCCGATGTCCTCCCATGGGCCACGGGTTCTAGCAAGCCACAGATAGACGTCATCGATGTGCATGCTGCCAGTGGTACCACTGGACACGGTGACATCCTGCGACGCCGTATCGGTAGCACCGGCATCATCGGTGACCGTCAAAGAGACGGTATAGGTACCATCCGCATCATAGGTATGAGACGGATTCTGCGCCGTTGATGTCGCGCCATCGCCAAACTCCCAGTACCAGCTGCTGATGCTGCCATCTGAATCACTACTCTGGTCGGTAAAGTCAACCGTCAGATCCGAAGTGGTATACGTGAAATCAGCCGTCGGCGCCGTGTTGGTGCTGCTGGACACGGTGACATCCTGCGACGCCGTATCGGTAGCACCGGCATCATCGGTGA
>CAZQNC010000025.1:11769-14937 GCA_964594625.1 uncultured Thermoplasmatales archaeon
TCGGTAAAGTCAACCGTCAGATCCGAAGTGGTATACGTGAAATCAGCCGTCGGCGGAGAATTCGTCGTGCCGCCGCCATCGGCCGCGTTGACTGCTGCTTCGACGTCGAGCAGGCCGTTCCCGACAAAGTTTGCATCGAGGCCGATGTCCTCGGCATTGTTGTCCAGGATGGACCGTACTTCGTTTGCAATGCCATACTGTCCGTCGTCGTCGGTGACGCCCGCGCAGATGACCATTGCTGCCCCTCCGGCAACATGTGGGCAGGCCATCGAGGTGCCGTCCAGCGTATCATATCCCTGGTTGTACCGTTCCCAGGGTGGACCTTCAGTCCCGCCGTAGGTGGGCATGGTGGACAGGATGTTCACGCCGGGGGCGGCAAGCTCGAGGTATGGCCCGGAGTTGCTGAAGTCGGCGATGTCGTCGTTGCTGTCCGTTGCGCCGACGGCAATCACACTGTCATATGCCGCCGGATACCCGTACTCGTCGGTCGACGCGCTTCCGTCGCCGCTGTTGCCGGCCGCCGCGACGACGACCAGGCCTGACGCGTAGGCGTTGTCGCAGGCACTCTGCAGCGTGCTGTCGCTGCTGCTCATGCCAAGGCTCATCGATATGATGTGCATGCCGTTGTTGACCGACCAGTCGATGCCGGCTACGATGTCGCTGATGTAGCCGCTTCCGCCTGAGTCGAGTACTTTGACGGCGTAGAGGTTGACCTCCGGCGCGACGCCGATGACGCCCTCGGTGTTTTCTTCGGCTCCGACGACGCCGCAACAGTGGGTGCCATGGTAGTGGTCATCGAGCGGGTCGCTGTCGTCGTTGGCGAAGTCGTAGCCGCCCATGTAGTTGTCGTCTAGGTCGGGATGGGTGTAGTCGATGCCGGTGTCGAGCACGGCGACGTTGACGCCGCTGCCGGTGACGGCACCGGATGCGATGACCGTTGAGTCCTCGCTGCCGCCCCAGACGACCTCGGCGTCGACGCGGTCGATGCCCCAGGGCAGCTCTTCGGCATACAGCTGCACCTTTTTATCGGTCTCCACATAGGAGACCTGGGGAGTATTTTCCAGAGCAGCAATCGCTGGCTCTGGTAGTTCTGCGGCTACCGCGTTCACGATGCCGTACTGGTGGTGTACGTTGCCACCGTGGGCGCGTACCAGCGCGGGCTGCGCCGGGCCGTTAAAGCCAACAAGAACGTTTACTTTTTCCGGTTCTGCTGCGTCGGCAAAAAGCGGTGTGGCAGACAGTAGCATGGCTGTAGCTATACATACAACAAGTATTTTCTGTTTTTGGTGCCTCATAGTTTGGGCCTCCGCACATCATATGTGCTATCAAATTAAAGGGTTTTGGGACGTGCATTGGTAACAATGCCCAATGAATGCAGTATCCTGAACGTTCCCCGGCACCGCCACCCGGGCGTGATGAGACATCGTTACTGGTAGGATTTCACGACCTCTATCACGTCGGGGAAGTCGATGCCGAGCTCCCGGAGATGGTCGATGGTGGGCACGCCGTTGCTGTTCCAGCCCCGGCGCCTGTACACCGCATCCATCAGCGTCTCATACTGTTCCTCGCGGTGCTCCCGCAGCAATGCCACCTTTTCCCCGGTGGTCTTCCCGTCGATGTCATGCCCGAGCGCCTCGAGCTGCCCGTCGTAGCGCTCCATCCGTGACTCGTATTCCTCTATGGTGACGGGTCCCGCCGAGCGATACGGGATGCTGTCGTGCTCCCGGGTGCCCTGGCCCATCCGGAGGTTGAACACGCGCTGGAAGGTGTACACGCGTTCGCTCTGCCGGATGAGGTCGTCGGGCCCGACGTCCCGGCCGGTGATGGCCTTGAAAAACGTGGCGTAGTTCTGGACGTGCTCCATGACCTTGGCGGGCTCCTCTGTCTCCTCGTTGTCTTCGGGGACGATGTCGTTCCAGGGGAGCTTGCACAGTCCGTTTAATCCAAACCATGTCCGCCACATGGGGAACCAGTGCAGCGCCTCGGCCTTGTCCTCGAATGTGGGCAGGTACCCGTGGACCATGTCCAAGAAGATGAGCCAGGCTTCGTCGTGCTGCGGTCCCTTCAGGGCGAGGCCGTAGCCCCCCTGCTGCGCCAGTGATTCCTTGGTCACGTATTCGCTGTACTCCAGGCCCTTGGCCTCCATACCGATGTCCTCCATCAGCTGGCGGTTGACGCCCTGGTCTGCCAGGTAGCCTTTGAGATAGCGAATGCCTCTGCCGGCGTGTTTGCCGAATCCGCGGCCCTGCGCCATCTGGTGGAGCAGCTCCATTGCTGCATCCTGGTTGCCGAAGGTGAGCTCCAGGCCGCCGGTTATCTCGTCGGCGATTTCGCCCATCTCGTAGAGCTCCATGAGAAACGCCGTTGTGGTGCCCACCGATATGGTGTCCAGGCCGTAGGTGTCGCAGTAAAAGTTCATCTCCGCGATATGGTAGGGGTCGGCGATGCCGCAGTTGGGGCCGCAGCCAGCAACGGTTTCATACTCGGGGCCGTCAACATAGACCGTTTCACCCTTATAAGGGCCGCTGGTGAGCTCAAAGTTTTTGATGAGATGGCTGCAGGCAACGGTGCACCCGCGCCAGCAGCCGTCGAAGCCGCGGTCGAACAATTCCTCATATTTCGCTTCGCCGATCTGGTCGGCATCCTCATGCCGGCCGTAGCGGTAATTGTTGGTGGGCAGCAGGTCGTACTCGTTCATGATGGGCACCAGATGGGTCGTTCCCACCACGGCCATCCGGTTCTGCTTGGGGTCCAGCTGCACGATCTCCTTGGTATGTTTCTTCCCGATCTCCTTGAGCAATTCCGGATCAGCCGGGTTGTTGCTCATCGGGGACACCCCGGTGTGCTTGACCACGAGCGCCTTCACGTTTTTGTCGCGGAAAACGGTGCCGGTGCCCCCGCGGCCGGCCTGCTTGTAGCGGACGGCCTGCCGCTGCGGGTCATACCAGGAAAAGTTCAGGCAGCCGAAAAAGCAGGTGTCTGCGCCGCTGCCCGCGGAGACAACCGAAACAGACTTGGGGTCGCCGTCGGCGAACAGCTCCGTCAGCTGATCAGCCAGCAGATGGCTGTCGTCGGGCAGCCCGGGGATGTCCAGGATCTGCACCAGGCCACGGTCGCCGTCTATGTAGACCACGACGTCGTTGTCAGCCCGGCCCTGTATCTCCAGGG
>CAZQNC010000026.1:0-14584 GCA_964594625.1 uncultured Thermoplasmatales archaeon
CCTCCCGTTCTTTTTCCCGGTTGACGATGAGCGCCAGCGTGGGGGACTGCACCCGTCCGACGGACAGGAAGTCTTTGCCCAGCTGGTTTGAGGCCAGGGAGATGAAACGGGTGAGCGTGGCGCCCCAGGCCAGGTCGATGATACGCCGGGCTTCGGCCGAGGCGGAGAGGTTGCGGTCGACGTTGCCGGTGTTGTCGAACGCCTCCCGTATCTCGTAGGGCATCAGGGAGCTGAACTTGGCCCGCTGCACGGTATGGCTGCCGTTGAGCAGGTCGACGCCTTCCACGCCGATGAGCTCTCCCTCGCGGTCGTAGTCGGTGGCCACGATGACCCGTTCCGCTTCGCCGGCCAGCTTTTTGAGCGCCGACGCGATACGCCGGTTGCTGGTCTTCCGGACGGGTTCGACGTCGACGAGCTCGAGCGGGTCCACCTGGGTCCACCGGTTGTACTGCTTGGGGTAGTCGAGGGCGACGATGTGGCCCCGCAGCCCGATGACCGTCCAGGTGTCGTCGTTGAACCGGTAGCAGGGCACGCCGTTTATCCGGCTTCGCTTCGACGAGCCGTCGGACAGGATGTAGGCGATGCGGCTGGCGGCCATGTTTTTCTCGCAGATGACAAGCGTGTTCATTGTTTTGATAACACCTCATTGAGCGTTTCCAAAAAATCGTTTTCTTTCCCTTCGGGGATGGAGGCCCCCGCGGCCACGGGATGGCCGCCGCCCGAGCCCCCCACGGATTCGGCTGCCTGCTGCAGCCCGGCGGCCAGGTCGAGGCCCTGCTCGACGAGACGGCGGGTGCCCCGGCTCGAGATATCTACGTGGCCGTCCTGCCGGGACAGCGCTATCACCGGCCGGTCGGGGGGAAACTGGGGCAGGTATTCCATGGACAGTCCGGCGGCGACGCCTTTCAGGGAGGCGTCCTTGATGTGGAAGGCGGTGAGATGGCTGTGCCGGATGGGCTCCTCGTCTTCCAGGGCCCGCATCTCCCTGCGGATGCTGTCCCGGTAGCCCTGCTGCAGTTTTTCGGCTTCCGCCGCCGCGGAGCTGGACCCCAGGCACATGGCGATGCCCACGCCGGGCTGGCCGGATCGGGCGCAGGCGTTCATCTTGGAGGTCAGATCGGCCAGCGAGCCGTAGCGGCTGCCCGTGGGCGTGGTATACGTCAGGGATATCTCGGCGGCCTGCTGCTCGAGGAGCTTGAGCGCCAGGGCGGACAGGAGCTTTTTTCGCTCGGCCGGTGACAGGTCGGCGTAGGGCTGCATGGGGTCGCGGCCGTGTTCTTTGAGGAAGCGGATGGCGCCGCCGCCGTGGAACCCGGTGAAGTAGGGGTCGATGGACTGCTCGAGGGCGTCCATGAGCGGCACGTCGGGGGGGAACACGGGCTGATCCTCCATGCTGATGACGTCCGCCTCGGTGGCCCGGTCGAGCAACATCCGGTTGAGCCCCGCGTATCCGCCGACGTGCTGCCGGTCGCCGATGGCGCCGGCGACGGCCAGCTCCGCCAGGTCCAGGTTGTCCTGGCTGACGGCGAGGGACAGGGCCAGGGTGGCGGTGGCGCCGCAGGCCTCCCGGCTGCCGTCCATGCCGTAGCTCCGGACGTTGAGGTTGATGCCGTTGTCCAGGCTGCCCTCGACGACGTGGTGGTCGGCCAGGATGACCTGGCAGGGGAGCCCGTTGAGCTCGTCCAGGTTGCCGCTGCCGACGTCGCAGAAAACGGCGAGGTCGTAGTCGTCGGTGACCCCGCCGGCGATGCTGCTCCCGGTATGCCGGATGGACACGTGATGCCGGAATCCGGCCCGGGTGAGCGTGACGGCCATGACCGCCGCGGCGGCGATGCCGTCCGCGTCGCTGTGGGAGATAACCCTGACCCTGGCGCCTGGGGAAAGCGACTGCACCAGGTCAGCGGCATGCCCGGCCGCCTGCTCAAAATCCATGCCGGATACATCGGCTGCCATATTAAAATGTTGGGATACGCCGGCGGAGCCAGCTCAGCATCGCCGTGATATGCCCGTGGAATGCCAGGATGAGCGCCGCGTTGCCCAGGACGGCCAGCCAGAACCCCGTGGCGGGCATCCAGCGTGCGTCCAGGCTGCCGTCGCCGTCGAGCCCGGGGAGCGATATGGCAACCTGGCCGGTGCCCCACAGGTCGCCGACGATAACCTCGGATGCCAGCGACATCCCCAGGGTGAACATGATGACGCCGGCGACGGCGACGCCCAGGGCCAGCGGGGGAAGCCAGGTCCGCCGGAGCAGCCAGTATGCGGCGAGCAATCCGGCGGCGAGGACGACCAGGATGGCGACCGCCGTGCCCATGGTGTAGAACAGCCCCGGGAGATCGGCCACGGAGCCCCCCGTGTAGCCCGGGGCGGTGCCCACGGTGACCATCCCGGCGGGGAGCAGGTACACGTGCGACGCCACGTCCGTGTTTCCCTGGCTGCCGTCCAGCTGCCACCAGGCGTGCAGGGGAGCCATGAGCAGCAGCGCCATGGCCGCGACGAGCAGCACGTGCTGCAGGGTGAGCCGACGCCGCATGAAATACAGCGCTATCCCGGCTGCCAGGATGACGGCCGCGGTGCCAGCGAGGGGGTACAGCGGCTGCCGGCCGGTGACCATGATGATGGCGGTATCGCCGGTGACGTATATGTCGCGTTCCCCGATGACGTCGCCGTTGTCGCTGGCGGTGACATGGTAGCGGCCGGGCGGCAGCCTGCCGGTTTCGACGGGCCGGCCCTGGCGGGTTATACTGATGCTGCACGGCTGCGGCAGGCCCCGGCGGTTGCGGCATGCGATATCAAGCGTGTAGGCGGCGGGAAACGTGACCTGGATGATGCCGGCGGGCACGTCTATCTGCCGCTCGTGGAGATATGATTTGTAGCGGATGCGCAACGTGTAGGGCCCGGCGGGCAGCCCCGCGTAATGATAGCGGCCGTCGCCATCGCTGTCCGCCTGGAGCAGCACCGGGACGTCCATCTGGCTGCTGGTGAGCACGGGCTGCAGCGTTATCCCGGGGGCCATATCCAGCCGGTCCCGGACGACGACGTCGAGGTCGTGCAGCGCCGTGGTCGCTTCTATGCTGCCCCGGCGGGGAAGCCGCACTGTTTGCTCGTGGAGGATGAAGCCCTTGTAGCGGGCCTGCAGGATGTAGCTGGCCGGAGCTGGCGCGTCAAGCGTGGCGTGGCCGTCGCTGCCGGTGGTGTTGGACGCGATGACCGCGTCGCCGTCGAGCAGCCTGATGTCCACGCCGGGGATACCCCGGCTGTTTTGGTCGTGCATGGCCACGGCGAGATGGCCCTCCAGACGGCAGACGATCCGGATGGTGGTGTCCCCTGTTATGGTGACGGCCCGGGCGCCGATGTACCGCCGGCCGTCGAGGCCGCCTTTGACCCTGACGGTGTACCGGCCCGCTGGCACCCGGGGGAACACGGCTGTCTTGAACAATGTACTGTTGCGAAGGTCGACGCCCAGGGGCGCGTCGATGTCGAGGGGCAGCCGGCTGGCCACGCTGGATGACAGCATGGTGTCGTTCTGCCAGAGCTCCACCGACGTCGCCGGCAGATTCCGGCCGGTGAGCAACGATAACGCGGGGGCGAGGGGAAACGAGGGGGCGAGATGCGCGGTGACGATGAGCCGGTGTCGCTGGCCGTCGTCGCCGGTGATCTCCCCGGCGGTGCATATCCGGCAGTCTTCGAGCGCTTCAAAAGCGGCGACCTCCCGTTTGACGGCTGCGACGCCGTCCCGCCGGGTGGCGTAGAACTCGGAGGTGAACGTGGCGGTGAACCCGGCGGGGATGACCAGGTCGTGGGTGCCATCGCGCTCGTAGGCGTTGCGGCCGCTGGATATCCCGCCGCCGTCGACCTCGAGGCCGGGGACGCTGACCTCCTGCCGGCCGACGGCGCGGACCTGCATGCCGGGCTGCGCTGCCGCCGGGTTGGACGTGTTGAAAAGGAGTGCGTAGGCGGTGCCGGTGTCGCCGTTGTCGATGGAGTACCAGGCGGGATTGCCGATGTCGATGTCGTCCTGGGTGTCCAGCAGCCATTTGTAGTCCGTTGTCTCGGGGTTCTGGTCGAGCCGGTACTGGTGGACGGTGCCGTCCTCGGTGCTGACGTGCAGATACGGGGGAATGGTGCCCAGGTTGAGCCGGTCGATGGTCGAGCTCCGGGCGCGGACGGTCAGGAGATACGCGTAGATGCCGTCTTCGTTGGTGAGGCCGTTGACCTGGCATCGCTCGTTGACCCGGTGCTCCACGCTGGCCATCAGCCGGTTTTCGCCGTCGGATGTATGGTAGTAGGTGTAATATGCCGTGGTGGTGGCCTTGCCGTCGTCGCTGGTGCTCTCGATGCCCACGCGGGCCATCAATGGGCCGTCGACCACGACCTGTTTGGAGACCAGTTGTTCGTCGGTGCCCTTGTCCCGGTCCTCGTACCAGAAAAACGCGTAGGAGGCCAGCTGCCCCCAGTTCTGTATCTCGAAGTCCGGGCTGCCCGGCAATTGTTTGATGACTTTTTGGGCCATGTCGATGCCGAAGAAGTCGCCCCGCTGGCCGACGCCGTAGACGACCTCGCCGTCGTCGATGATGCTGTAGTAGTCGAGGTCGATGCTGTACCCGGGCACGGGCTCGTAATAGTAGCTGCCCTCGCCCACGCTGACGTGGTCGACGTAGCCGGGTGCCTCTGTCTCCTGGCTGTCGTAGGCCAGCGTATACGTGCCGGGGCCCTGCAACTGGAACACCAGCTTGCAGGCGGTGATGTGCACGCTGTCGCTGTGTTCCAGGTCGTATATCTGGCATGGCAGCTCCCGTTCGCCGGAGCCGTCATCATAGATCACGCGGACCGCATGCTGTGTCGCATTGGCGGCGTAGCAGGGCTGCTTGAACCGGACGGGGATGTCCACGGGCTGCCCCGTCATCGCCGCCGTGATGTCGGGAAGCAGGATGTCCTGCCGAAATGGCATGTCGATGGGCTGCCCGCGGGCGGGGATGACGCCGCCGGGCCATGCCAGGGGGAGCAGGAGCATGACGGCGACCAGGATGAACACGGTTTTTTTCGCGCTGACACGGTGCACGACCGCTCATCCCCACGGCGCTATAAGTGCTTTGCGGGATTTTTTATAGGGCTATGAGATACAATATGCTATATGCCTGTAGACGCAACGAAAACCAGCCAGGCTGACCAGCAGTGGAACCGCGTCCTCAGAAAGGATGATTTCATCCCGCTGGAAGACCTTTAACGCTACAATTCCACGTTTTTCCCGTTTTCAGGCAAAATGTAGCGGTAACAATCCGAAAAGCAAAAAACGATGATGCTCCCTTTACAGCGCCCCTATTTCGAGGCAAAACACTACGCTATTTTTAGCTCTACATTTATAGAAAAAAAGTAAATTATCATATTTTGTAGCGTTAAAAATGGCCCTCAATCGGATGCAGGCAGGAGGAAGCCGTTCATCCCCACGGCGCTATAAGTGCTTTGCGGGATTTCATGGAAGCGCTGCCGAAGGATTACACGGAAAAGAGATTTAGGGAGGCGGCGCAGGAATTATTTCCGGAGGATTGGGAGGAAATTTTGGCGTACAACTCGACTTATCAATAGAACATTAATTATTCTATAGGCCAACCACCATGTTCTTGGATTACCTTGTCAATCTCTTTTTGTATTTCAATGGTTTTGTGAATGGCAGTCACTATATTGCAAAAATGATTTATTTCGACCTCTGTTAAATTATTTCCGCTTCTGTCCTTTAGCCACTTGTCTAAAACCTGATAACCACCAATGTTAAAATTCCATATTTCTGGGGTTATGTTTCCAAAATATTGTCCGTCTCTGTTGATGTACAATCTATTTTCTTCTTCATTGTAATTTCTGCCTACCGCTTTTGAGTTGCCAATAACATTATTTCCTTGCCCAGTAAAATTTGTGATGCTGTCCTCTTCGAAATATTCGGGTTTCATAAGATGTATTGAAACGATAGATTTTCCAAGACTGGCAAGTTTGTTGAAAATTTTATAATTTGAAGTGAATGGTATATGCGGATAATCTATCTCAAGAAGTGCCTCGTATCTATCTCTATAGGTTTTGGAATGTAAAATCCCATAAATGTAATAGAAAATTTTTTCCGGAGATGGTTGGGTACCGAACATATTTTTCAATTTTTTTAGTATATTACTGTCTATATTCGCTGTCTTCAAAACGTCATTATTTTCATTTTTATAATAAATATATAACGGAGCATGATATGCAGCCCCTTTATTACTAATAAAAACTCTCGAATCTGATATTAAATTAGTGGCAAAGGCGTAACTATATTCATCGATATCATACGCATATTGTTTCACAAATAATAAAGCGACATTTTCGTAATCCATGTTTTGCATAATTTTTTTTCTGCTACGGTCAACAACAAAATCATTATAAAAAATCCAACGAATATCGAAGGGTCTGAATAGTATCCTCATTATATGTTTGGTTAAATTCTGACAGTCCTTTTTCAAATTCTCCCTTGCTGAACGTATTGTCCAACTGGAAGTTTCTCGAAGGTTTAGTTTCTCTTTTACTTCTTCATCAGATACAGCCGGATTAGTAAATAATCTAAACTTATTTTCTAACCTTTTTTTATCAAAATCGATTACAAAGTCATCTCTATGAGTTTGTATGGCAATGGTATATTCATTAAATATATCCGACAAACTTGGATATTTTTCAAATTCAGAAGCCAATTCATCATCTCTTGGAACAAAGAGGTAGAAAGGCAGTTTTGGAGTAAATTTTTCCCATTTAATCGAAGTTAAATCATTGGAAAAAAGTTTTCTGTATTTCCGCTCTTTTGCCCCCCATAAATCGGCGTGATGGACTGTTGCTTCTTTGTTTTCACCTGATTTTTTTATAAATATCCCTATTGCAACTCCTTGTTGAATTTGAAATACATTTTCATCTTCAGACCCATCGGGACACTTTTCTTTCTTTTTAATATTGCCATGAAGGTTTAAGATGTATATGTCACTGAATGAAGCCATCAACTGTTGTCTCATCCCTCTGAAAGTCGGATTATCAATATACGCATGATTGGTGATAAAGGCCAAAATCCCTTCCCCAGTATTATCAATTCTCCATTGTCCAAATCTTATAAATTTGACATAGTCGTCATTCAACCATTTTGGGTTCTTTTCACCCAATGGTTCTCCGTCTACCTCAAAATAATTCGCCTTTCTGGAACCGTCACTAATTTTACCTCGCAACAAATCACGCAACCATTTTGTCTTATTGGCTGAATGACCCCTATAAGGAGGATTACCAATCACGACATTAATAGGGGATTTTGCCTTTACCAAATTCGCCTTTCGTGCCTCCCGTGCTAACCAGTCATAATAGGCAGCAAGAGTACCTGCCCCCTCGTGGGTACCCTCAAGTGTATTTGTAAGATATAAGCGCAATCCTTCTCCTGATGCAAAATTATAACCTGTTTCTACGAGTTCTAAACCTAATTTCAGATGGCCAACCGCATATGGGGCCATCTGAAGTTCAAATCCGTATAAGCGGGGGAGTAAATTGTTGGAAACGTACTCATTCCATTTATTGTTTAATTCTTTTTCATCCAAATGTTTATGTTTTTCATCAAATGTTTTTTTGACCTCCTCGATAACATATTTGAGAAATGTGCCCGTCCCTACTGCCGGGTCAAGTATTTGCACTTTAAACGTTTCTTTTTCGTCCTCAACAAGTTTGTTTCCTCTTTTTGCCCGTCTCTTGTATTGCACAGAAGTTTTGGAAGTGTCAGCAAGCCCATCTGGGCAATCAAAATCTCTCTGCAATATTTGGTCAACAGACCTGACAATAAAAGATACTACCGGGTCTGGCGTATAAAATATGCCTCGTTCAATCTTCTGGTCCGGATTATATTCTTTCAGGAATTCTTCGTAAAAATGGATAACCGGATCTTCTCTCTTTTGCTGTCTTCCAAAGTCCCATAAAACTACATCTATGTTTGTTTCTTTCAGTGTCTTAATAAGTTCTGTAACACCAAGTTCATCCAAATCAAGGCCATATTCGTTGACGCTGCCGATCTTGGTGCATTCCTCAAACAGATTTTGTAAAAAGGGATTAGTGTTTGGTATTATTGCGGCTATATCCTTTTCATCTTCATCAGCAAATTTTTCTTCATGGGTTGCTTTTGCTGAAAACAACCCATAGGTTATCGTCTGGGCGTACATATCAGCAAATCTATCCACGTCTAAATCGTGGAAAAGCACCTTCTTAAAGTTTTGAAACAACGTGTGCATCGGGCCATCGTCTGCCTCGTATGCATAGACCTCCTTAACCTTTTCCCGTATCTGCGCAGCGAGATGTGCCATTTTTTCTGCAAGTTGTTGGGCCGTTCGTATGACATATCGATGTTTTGTTGTAAAAGCGGCTGACCATTGTTGCCGCCACTGTTCTTCATCCGTCGGGTCTGTTGGCCATCGTAACTTCTCCAATTCAAGAACATTTCCCCAATACTTCAGTTTCCGGTCATCCTTATCCCATGAAAATGTACGTAATTCTGGCAATCCTTGTTCTTTTTCCGTGAAATGAGCGAACGAGATTTTTCTGTCATCTGCTTCTCCCGTTGACGATATGAAAATAAGGTCATGCAGGTCCCATGTTTTTCGCTTATCCTGACGTTGTCTTTTCTTTTGGATTAATGCCCGCAGGATTTTTCTCAATACTGTGACAGGTAATTTTTTTGGCTCAAATTCGATATAAAATATGCCCCATGGCTGCTCGTCTGTGAGTGGCCTAACCTGTTTGATGCTTTTTATTTTGACGGCATGTTCCTCTGGAATATTCAACTCTTCCGGTTCATATTCGAAGGTTATCTCCTCTGCATCGGTAACCTCGATGGGCCAGTAGAGTTCGTCTCGCAGGTATTCTATTAAGTCCTCAAATGTGGTGACCGATTTCAACCGAGCGATTTTCTGCTCTTCCATTCTATCAGGATAACTCCATCCACGCCTTCAATTCCTGTTGGATACCAATGGGTGCCTGCACCTTCTTTAGATACGTGTTTTTAATGTGTTTATCCATTTTTTCCCTGATTTCTTTTAGTGTCTCTTTCGGTATCGTCTTTCGGCGTGGCGTATCTTTTTCACAGCGGATATACTCTACAATTTCCGTTTCTGTATCCATGATGTCATCTGTTTCGAGGTCGTAGAGATACCATCTGGTGATACTGGCATCTTCAGTCCATTCGCCTGTTTCAGCGTTTTTTCCCGGCAGGCGGTAGCAGAAAAAGACCGCTTTTGCATCCGGTGATATGTGTTCTTTGCCGCTGAAAATTTTGAGGGGAAAATCTGGCAGCACATTGGATAGTTCAGGGTTTTCTTTGAGTATTTCCTGATAATCGAGATGCATCTCTTCCACTTTTGTAGTGGTGCCTTCATATTTTTCATTAAACTCTTTGAGCGCCTCCCACTCATCCTCCGGGGTTAAGAGATGTTCTCCTTCTATGCCAAAGGTTTTGGATATTTTGAGCGTTTTACTGGTGACTTTCTCATAGAGTGTCAGAATGTCGTTTAGTTCCTTCGGCGGCAGGAAATTCAAGTAATGTACCGTACCACGTATTTCGGCTCGTTCTGGATGGTCTTGGATGATTTTTTGTTCCACCTCGCTGTCCAGCCGTCGGTCTATTCTCCCAATCCGTTGCATCAGCCGTACAGGATTCCAGTGGAGGTCATAGTTTATGATGAGTGATGCATCCTGAAGGTTGAGGCCCTCGGCAAGCACATCGGTTGATATGAGGATGCGTATCTCTTCTTTACCCTGTTCATGTAACTCGCCAGTTGATAAATCGTTGTAATAGGGTGAGAAGCAATTGATAATGTCGTCTCTACTGCGAGATGTCTGGCCATCTATCTCTTCCACATGTTGAAATCCTCGTGATTTTAATTCATTGTAGATATATCGGGCTGTGGTCATGTACTCGGTAAAGATGATGACTTTGTGTTTGTTGAGCAGAGGGTTTTCTCGTAGTTTTGTGACGAGTTGTTCTAACTTATCGTCTCTCTGGCCCTTTATTTTCATCAAATCTTTAATGAAAACCACGAGTTGGTCCATATCGAGAAGTGTTTCGTTGACGATTTTATCTATATCAAATTCTTCCTCGGAAAGGTCCTCTGTTTTTTGTAATAGTTCTGCTGGCAGATAATCATCCTCGGCTTCCTCGGGGTCAATTTTTTCTCGCTCGATTAAATGCTGTCGTATGTGCTCTAAAACATTCTTATTTTGTTTTTCCCACCGGTGGCAGAGTTGTTCATTATGTGTTTTGACAAAAGCGAGTAAACGCATTAAGAGGTCTTCGCAGGAAAACTCAAATGCTTGTCGGGAACTCTCAAATCGCTTGAGCAACAGTGTCCGAATGAGACCGACGACCTGTTTTTGCCGCCCCTCTTTCAGGGGGTCTATCGTTTCATCTGGCCCTTTGTAGTAGGCGTAGGGATAGTATATTGGAAGTGAGAGCAATGGGTCTTTTTTGTTGAATGCTTCTTTGAGGTTGTCAAGCAAAGTTCCATACGTTTCTTCGATAGAATAGTCAATCACGGTGGGAGGTTCCCGGTCAGGGAATAGAATTTCTTGGCCTCCAAGTTTTTTCTGGCTTTCTTTCACATATTTCCGGCTTCGTTGGACCACGATGGCATTAAAGAGATCGTCCATGGCAAGGACTTCTTGGGCTTCGTCAGCATCAATGTTTATGCCCTCATCGCCGTCACTGGATACTCTTCTCTGAATTTCTTTTTCAAGTTTGATAAATCGGCCTCGGAGACTGTGAATGCCGAGGGGTGCATCAGAGAAATATCGGTCATCTCTTCTGGTAAAAAGTTCAATTTGGTGGAGTATATCGAACAGCGTATTGTTTACTGGTGTTGCGGTCAGCATAAAAATTTTCTTATTCTTTGCAATCTCGTACATGGCCTCGTATCTGTTTGTATCTCTGTTCCTAAAATGATGTGCCTCATCAATGATGAGGACTTCCGCTTGCTCTTTGATGTTTTCAATAATCGCCGGCCATTCCCCTGCCTCCCTCGTAATATCAGTGTGAGTAATGATTTTGAAAGGCATAAACCCACCGAGAATACCCGGCATAAATTTCCTGATTTTTGCCTTCCACGTTGACTTAATAGATTTTGGAACAACCAGCACTACTCGTTTATTTTCCCGCAATAACAGCCGTTCTATGAGCATCAACCCAATGTAGGTTTTTCCCAGACCTACACCATCACATAGGAACGCTCCATTATATCGGGAAGCGATTTTCATCAAGTTCTGATAGCCGTCTCTCTGGTACTGGTCAAGTATGGGAAATATCTTGGATTGGTTTCGTTCCCACTCCCCCTCTGTCATCTCATGGCCTTTGAAGAACTCGTAGAGTGATTTGACATAGACCTCAAAGGGAGAATATTCTTTGGTATGGCGCTGTATGGTTTTCAATATCTCCTCTTTTACCGGTTCAGCATCTTTCCAGTGCTTTTCAAACCACTCTTGTAGTTCATCAACCTCACTCCGCACCTGAATATTCAATTCAACATTTTCTGTGAGACCAGGAAGAGTAAAGTTGCTTGAGCCAACAAGCGCTGTCGGACCGATAACGCTGACTTTCGGATGGGTGATGTATGCCTTTGCATGAAACTTTTTCGGCTTGTACACCCGACATTCAATAACGTTATCCCGTATGCCTTTTACTATTGCTGGCACACCTTCCAAAAAATCGTTGTCTCGTTTTTCCTCCTCGATGCTTTGGTCGAGTTTCGAGGTTATCTTTTTAAGACCCTCATTGAACGCCTGCTTTGTTCTCCGGGATACTTGGTCACCCATGAGAATTCTGATTTTTTTGAGTTTCTGCCAGTCATTTTCAAGGGATAATAGGGCCCCGATTTCAAAGAAGCCGGTGGCAATATCGAACCGTTCAGAGAGTTCACACCACTCGGCGAGATATTCTTGCGCCTTCCATGTTTCATCACTATTGTCGACGATAAAGACATCTGACTTTTTGGGAGGGCGGGGTTCTGGCATGGGTAAGGTAAATCAATGTAACAACTATCTTTTTAAAACATTTTAGGCATGTCGTTAAATAACCACCTTTTGTTATAACATCATGGTGCAATGTGAGTTTTGCCTTAACTACAACGGCGATACCTGCACCGACCTAAATGGCATCAAATACGGCGAGGAGATAGAAGGTCCTATGGTGGAGGTGGACTGCCCGGCCTACATAGACAAAGGGGCTGCCGGCGTCCTGTCTCCCGCCTACGACGATTACTTTTTTGACATGTTCTAGGTTTTAGTTCCAGTGCTGGTCGATGTACTCCTTGGCTTCGCTGACCGGGAGCTCCCTGGAATGGTTGCCCATCCGGACATAGAATTTCTCGTCGTTGTCCATCTGCAGATATGCCTCCCGCGGGCTCGGCTCTACGTCGACCCGGCAGATGGTCTGTCCATCCAGCCGAGGGAAACTGAAATGGACATACGGCATAACGTTGTTCCCTATCCGGTCGGAGACAAGGTTCGAAAGATGCAGCTCGTATTTGTCCAGGTCGCCAAACCGCTGGACATCCTTCTCGATGCCAAAGATATCGCCGTTGTCCCGCACGCCGATCAGCAGGACGCCGCCATCAGCGTTCAGAAACGCACAGATTGTTTTCAGGACTGGCTTCTCCAGCCGTTTGTCATGCTCCTCCGTATAGACGTTCCAACGCAGCGACGCCTTAAACTCGAGCATTTCCCCCTCGTTCCGTTCAACAAGCTTGGATGTGTCCTGCATTTGCTCTTCCTTTTCAGGTTCAGCGATCAATGACTTCATGAATGCGTTTATGCCCTCCGCTATCAGCTCCCGTCGTCTCTCCAGAAAGTCTTCATAGTTTTCGAGCTTCCAGAGCTCCTGGTTCATCGGGATGAAAAACTTTTTCAGGTTTCCGGGATATCGTTTCTCTAAAATCGGGAAATATTTCTGTGGTTTTTTGTCGAATATCTCCATGTTCGAGCTCCGTGTCAAGGGTACCCGGTTTGCTATCTCGTGGACAAGTCTCCGATGGAACAGGTTGCCGGTGTCATAGCCTTCTTTTTCCAGGACAGACTGCGGGAACACATGATGCCGTTCAACCCGATATTTTTTGCCAAAGGGCTTCGAAAGCTTTATGCCGTTTGCCCAGTCGACACCGCCCTTCGCCCGTATAACGATGTTTGTCATGTCATACAATGGATGTCCGACACCCCGTGCCGTCAGATTTGCCTTTGTGACAGCCGGATCTCCTTTGTCCTCTTTCAGGGTCTCTATGAGATCGTCAATCGGCTCCACGCCCGGGGTATAGTCCGGCTTGATGCAGTTCAAATCCTCCTCCAATTTTTGGTCGACGCTGCTCGTAAACCTCCGCTGGTACAGCGCCGCATACAGCCAGTACAGCATCTTTTTCATCTTCTTTTCAGAATCAAACTCCGGCCCATACAACGAAAGATAGCCAATTACAGGTATGAGCACGTTGTCAGTATTCAGGTCATCCGTGCCATAAATGTAGGCTCGGTCTTTCAAAATATTGACCAGATAATCAAGTATGCGTTCGAGCTCCTCAAATCCCTCTTTGAGCTCCTCCTCCGTATTGTCGTGCAGTTGCCTGTATTCAGCCCTGTGGTTGACAACCGCGTTCATCGCCCGGACGAAAAACGTCAGGTCGAAATCAAATCCCTCGTCCTGCAGTTCCCGTGTCTTGTTCTTGAAAACCCTCCTTGTTTCAGGCCACTTGCTGCACATATGAGCCAGCGCGATATCGGCATTGGTGAGTGGCGTACCTGCGCTGTTCACCCGGTCAAACACCTCCAATGCTTCACGAAGATTCGCTGAATCTTTCACATAGATGACCTTGTAGTCATCTTCCCGGATGTTTTGCATGTCATCGAGGTTTTTCTTTACCTTCTTCAAGATAGGCTTGTCTATGCCTTCGCCGTTGCTGATTTCCTCAGTGATGTCGACAGCGTCAATCTTTCCCGGCGAAAAACAGTCGGTCACCCTTATCCATCGGGGATTGTTCTCCATCTTCAATTTTTTGTAATATTCCAACTCTCGCGTTTCAAGATTATAGTGGAGATGCCGGATGTCTTTGCCCTCGCCAATATCCTTTTTTCCATAATACGGGGGTATCTCGTTTTTAATGAGCAGATACAACGTCGTCAGCCGTTGTTGACCATCCAAAATGACCTCCACCCGTCCGTCAAACTCGAAATCCGGCATGTTCTTCAACGCGATAGGCTGCTTCGTCTTCCAAAACAACAGTGCACCCGTCGGGTAATTCTTCAAAAAAGACTCTATCAATTTCTTTGCCTGGTCCTTGTTCCACGTAAACTCTCGCTGAAACTCGGGGAGCACCAACTCTTCATTTTCTATCTGGTTGAGGAGCCGCATCACGTTCGTCATCGTATCAATACATCGAATAAGGGTCACATTATATTAGTATTAAGCACGGTGTCCATCAGCCCTCTTTTTTCCGGAAGTTGAGGACGGTGTCCTTGACCAGGGAATGGTTGTGGTGGAGCGTGGTGTGGACGCGCCGGTCGAGGGTGAAGCCCGCCTGTT
>CAZQNC010000027.1:0-14142 GCA_964594625.1 uncultured Thermoplasmatales archaeon
TCAAAGACGAATGGAGCCAGGGAGCCGGCTTCGTCAACCTGGAAGGACACGGCAACTATCTCTCCTGGGCGACCCATCCCCCGCATGATTACAACACCTGGGTCGGCATCCAGGTGCAGGACATCCCCGACTTAGGCAATGCGGGCAAGCTGCCCTTCGTCGTGCTCGGCGGCTGCCACATCGCCGAAATGGGCCACACCTATGAATGCTTCGCCTGGCAGCTGGTCCGCGCCATCAACAAGGGCGCCATCGCCACCACGGGGTTCACCAGCCTGTCATGGGGCGCCGACGACGACGTCAACGGCAACGGCGAGCCCGACATCATCGAATACGCCAGCGGCTACCTGGACATCCTGGCGTTCAAACAGTACGGCCAGCATGACGTCACCGTGGCCGGCGAGCTGTGCGACGCAGCCGTGACAGAATATCTGAACACAGCCCCGGTTGAATGGAACAACGCCTACCTGGACATCTGGGACTGCAAGACGGTCTCCGCCTGGGTACTGCTCGGCGACCCGTCGCTGCAGCTCGGCGGCATCCAGGGCTAATCCTTTCTATCTGAAGCCATGCCGGCGTCGATAGAAAAATGCTATGGATACCGCAGCCATGATGCCCGTGAGCGCTAGGGCTGGCATGGCGCCTGTTTCCCCGTGGCTGTCGACGAAAAAACTGCGCGATGCGGCAGCGCTACCGCATCGTACCTGTATGGTGTGACTGCCATCTGCCAGGCCCGTGGTGTCCAGCACCGTGTGCCATACAAGGTTGCCCTGGGCCCGGCTCCAGGAACCGTTGTCTACGCGTATGTCTACGGGCCGCGCCTGCTCCGAGACGCCCCGGATGACCGCGGTGCCGCTCACCGTCTGCCCCGCGGTGGGGGAGAGGATGTATATGGTGTCGGGGAGCGAGGGCACGGTGACCGGCTGCTGCAGGGGATGACGGTCGACGTTGTCGGTGTCGATGACGTAGGCTCCGGTGCCGTTGTAATCGTCCCAGTAGTTGCCCGACCCCCGGTTATCCCACGTGTTTGCCCCGTTGTAGCCCCAGGCGTTGACCTGGTTCCCGTTGAACGTGTTGCCGTGGATGGTGTTGTCTCTGCTTCCGCAGCAAAAGTAGACGCCGCGCTCCTGGCTGTCCGCTATCATGTTCCCGTGGACGACGGCGTGTGTGGTTCCCTCCAGGCGGATGCCGTGGGTGTTGTTGGCAATGGTGTTGTTGGCGACGATGCTCCCGTCTGCGTGGGAGAGGTAGACGCCTTCGTGGTTGCGGTAGACGTCGTTGCCGTCTATCCTGCAGCTCTCGCCGTATTGGAGCCATATCCCGTAGTAGGTGTTCCGGTAAACGTGGTTTCCGGTGATGGAGGCATGGCCGGCTTTCACGGTGACCCCGTAGGTATGGTTGAGCACGCTGCAGCTGGACACCGTGGCGTGGCTGCCCGTTATCGTTATCCCGTGGCTGCCGCCGTTTACGATGAACCCGGTGACGGTGACGTTGTCCGCGGTGATGTCGATGGACGGGAGGGCGGCGTGCCGACCTTCAACGGTCAGTGGTTTGTCGATTGCTATACCCGGGTAGCTCCCGGGGTGCACGACGACGTGGTCGCCGGGTGCCGCGGCTGCCATCGCCCTGTCGATGGAGGTGTAGGTGTCGCTGCCGGGTCCGCCGACATGGAACACGTTCGCCGGTGCAGCCATGCCATCCGGAGCCAGGGCGGGAACGAGCAGGCAGGCCAGGAGGAGGACGAGGGCATGTTTCACGCACAGGACATCGGGCGGTGCTACATAGATTTTGTCGTAGCCTGACGCGGCATAAAAACAAATAAGGTGACATGGTTTACCGATGGAGATGCTATCATGAGAAAAACAAAGATCGTGGCCACCATCGGGCCTGCCTCGCAGGAGCAGGAGGTGCTCCGGCAGCTCATCGACGGCGGCCTCGACGTGGCCCGCCTCAACTTTTCGCATGGCACCCACGAGCAGCACGGCCGGAACATCGACGCCATCCGGGAGATGAGCAGCGAGGTGGCCATCATGCTGGACACCCAGGGGCCCGAGATACGCCTCGGGGTCATGGAGCAGCCCGTGGAGCTCAGCACGGACGACACTGTCACGCTTACCATCGGCGATGCATCGAGCGCAGAAATGCTGCCCGTCGCCCATCCCGGGCTCCTGGCGCACATTCATCCCGGGGACGAAATACTGCTGGATGACGGCAACGTCGCCCTCGTTGTCGAACATGTCGATGACGTCGCCCTCTGCCGCGTCCGCCACGGCGGCATGGTGGGCAGCCAGCAGTCGGTCAACGTGCCCGGGCGGGACCTGGACCTGGAGGCGCCCACTGAGAAAGACCGGAGGGACATCCGGTATGGCGTGGAAAAAGACGTGGACTTTGTGGCTGCCTCGTTCGTGGAGAGCGCGGCGGAGGTTCGCCGGATACGGGAGCTTCTCCGCAGCCAGGGCTCCCGGGCCGGGGTCATCCCCAAGATTGAGAGCATGCAGGCGCTGGAGAACATCGACGCTATCATCGCGGCTGCAGATGGCGTCATGGTGGCCCGGGGGGACCTGGGCGTTGAGATTCCTGCCTCTGATGTCCCGCTGACCCAGAAAAACATCATCCGGAAGTGCAACGCCAGGGGCACGCCGGTTATCACGGCGACGCAGATGCTGGAGTCGATGACTGAGCATCCCCGGGCGACGCGGGCTGAGGCGTCCGACGTGGCCAACGCGGTGCTGGACGGCACGGATGCGGTTATGCTGTCCGCGGAGACCGCGGTGGGAGCGTACCCGGTGGAGGCGTTTCTGTTTATGGCCGAGGTGCTGGAAAAGGTGGAGACGTTTTTCCGGGATAACGTCCACCGGACCGTGGAAGGCGGGAGCGACACCGTGGCGGATATCATCTGCAAGAATGTCTGGCAGGTGTGCAGCGAGATCGATGTGGACTACATCGTGGCGCATACCTCGTCTGGGTCGACGGCCCGGAACATCTCCAAGTACCGGCCGATGACGGATATCATCGCGTTTACCAACTCGCGGATGGTGCAGCGGCAGCTCCGGCTGGTGTGGGGCGTCCGTCCCTACCACATCGAGTTCAAGGAATACTTTGACGACCTCATCCATGATACCACCTCGTTTTTGAAGCAGACGGGGCAGGTCACGGACGACGACACCCTGGTTATCACCGCCGGTGTCCCCAACTCGGTGACCGGTATCACCAACCTGATGGAGATACGCCGGGTGGACAGCATCCTCGACGGATAAGCGAAAACCTTTTTAGCCCGCCGGGGCTTGCATTCCGTGGATGAGTGCACCCTTCCATTGGACTGCCCGTCGCTCGACCGCCTTCTGGGCGGCGGCCTGGAATGCGGTATTGTCACCGAGATACACGGGGAGGGCGGCAGCGGCAAAACCAACATCTGCCTGCAGGCGGCCTGCAAATGCGCTGCCAGGGGGGACAAGGTCGCCTACGTGGACACCGAGGGCGTGTCCGAGGAGCGGCTGGCGCAGATATGCGATGGCAGCACCGAGCTGACCAAGAAAATCCTTTTTTTTCAGCCCTACGCTATGGATGAGCAGGAGCAGATGGTGGAAAAAGCGGTGAAAATCGACGCGGGGCTCATCGTCGTGGACAGCGTCAACCTGTTCTACCGGCTGTCGATGGACGGCGACGAGGGCGCTGCCACCCGGTCGCTCAGCCGGCAGCTGGTCACCCTGCAGGTGGCCGCCCGGAAGCGGGGCATCCCCGTGGTGGTGACCTCGCAGATCTACGCCACGAACGGCCAGATACGCCCCTTTGGCGGCCGGAGCATCGACCACATGGTGAAGACGACGGTCTGCCTGCATAAGGCCGACGAGCAGCGGGATGACGGCACTGAAACCCGGCTGGCCGAGCTGGTCAAGCATCGTTCCCGGCCCAGCGGCGAAAAAGTCGTGTTTCATATCACCGAGGCGGGCCTTGAATGACCGGGAAACACTGGCCGGTGCCCGGCAGCCGCACCCGGACGCTGCCATCCCTGGGTACGGCCGGCTCTTTCTGGGAGGACCGTGGCGACCGATGGCACTGCGGCGTCGACCTGTATGCCCCGCACGGCAGCGACGTCTGCGCCGTGGAAGACGGACGGGTGCTGGACACGGGTGTTATGACGTCGCCTGGCGTGCTCCCCTACTGGAACAAGACATATTACGTGCTCGTCGGCCATGGAGCCCTCGTGGCAAAATACGCGGAGCTGCACGACATGTGCGTGACAGCCGGAGACCGGGTGGCCGGCGGCGAGGTCATCGGCCACGTTGGGACCGTTCTCAACCGGGATGCCATCACCGCCGGGACGCCGGCCTACATCCGGCGGCTGGCCGACCGCGATAAGCTGTCCATGCTGCACTTCGAGCTCTACCGGGCGACCCCCTCGGACAGCCAGGCATATCTGGGGGGCAACTGGTTCGGCGACCGCCGGCTCGCCATGCTCATCGACCCCTCGGAATATCTCGAAAAGACGTCCCGGGGCATATAAAAACCTGCTCAATGTTTTTAAACCGGTATCTCATTAATATCGGCAGTGAACCGTGGAGATACGAGGCAGTATCTGCTGCTGGCTGCCGCCGTGGTCTGCATCGCCGGGCTCTACCTTGCCGGCACGGCTTCGGAGCCCTCCTCTATCTCGCTGGCCGACCTCGATGAACACGAAGGTGAAACGGTGCAGGTCGCCGGATACGTGGTCCACGTGGAGCGCTACAGCCAGGCGTCCAGCTTCGTGCTCCGGAACGGCTCCGTTTCAGCCAGGGTGTTCTCGCCCGACGGCGCCGATGTCCGGCTGGCCGACCGGGTCCGGGTCACCGGCACCGTGCAGCGCTACGAGGGCAGGCTGGAAATCATGGCGGACAACGTCACCATGCTTGCATCTACCGGCCATGCGGTTCCATTGTCCGTGCTCGCCGGGCAGTACGACGAATTTCTTGACACCACGGTTACCACCAACGGCTCCGTCGAGAAGGTGACCGATACCTCGTTTCAGCTTGTAGACGGCTCCTGCAGCATCACGGTCCGCCATCCTGAGGGAGCCTGCAACGTATCCGCCGGCGACCGGGTCTCCGTGACCGCAGCGTTGCGCTACGACCCCGACATATTGTGCTTCTACCTGTCTATCGAGCGAGACGACCACCATATAGCGCGGTGGGGATGACATGCCGGGGCTGCTCCCCGTTCTCGTGTGCGCGGCCGCCGGCACCATGCTTGGCTGGCTGACCGGGCTACTTCCCGGCCTGCACGTCAACACGGTGGCCTTGCTGCTGCTTTCCCTGGCCGGCGTGCTGTCCTCGGCGCTCGCCGGCGTTGCCGGGATCAGCGCCGCCATGGTGCCGCTGCTGCTGGCCGTTGTCATCGCCGCTACCGCTATTTCGCATACGTTCACCAACATCGTTCCCTCAACGTTTCTCGGTGCGCCGGAGGAGGACACCGCGCTGGTGATGCTGCCCGCGCATGCGCTGCTCCGCCGGGGGCAGGGCTACCGGGCGGTTGCTCTCTCGGCGGCGGGGAGTGCCGGCGCCGTCGCGGTGGGCCTGGCGTTCGCGGTGCCGTTCCGGGTGCTGCTCGGCTCGCCCGTCGGTCTCTACGACCTGCTGGTGGAGGTGATGCCCTGGATGCTGCTGGCCGTCTCCGTCGTCCTCATCGGCACGGAAAAAGATGGCCGCCATGTCGTGGCTGCCCTGGCCCTGTTTGGGCTGGCCGGCGTGTTCGGCGTGGCTGTCTTTGACCTTCGACCCGCTCCACTGCTGGGCCTGCCGGGGTCGCTGCTGTTCCCCGCGCTGTCGGGCCTGTTCGCGGTGCCCACGCTGCTGTACTCCATGCGGGCGGCGCCGGTGCCCGAGCAGACCGACGACCCCGGGGACATGTCACCTCGAATGGCGGACGTGGGAACCGGAGCCGCCGCCGGAGCGGCCGTGTCCGTGCTGCCCGGGGTCACC
Source organism: uncultured Thermoplasmatales archaeon (assembly GCA_964594625.1). Taxonomy (GTDB): domain Archaea; phylum Thermoplasmatota; class E2; order UBA202; family DSCA01; genus CAZESS01. The sequence goes on from CAZQNC010000027.1 coordinate 5,952, forward strand.
GCCGCCGTGGCCACGGTCATGGCCCTGGTCGCCCGGGGGCGCAGGCAGGCTGAAAGCGTCATCGTGACCCTCTCGGCGGTCAACACGGCCAACGCTTTCTTCGTCCTCGCCGCCCTGTTCGTCATCGGACGGGCGCGGAGCGGGAGCGCCACCGTCATCCAGGAAATACTTCCCGTGGAGACCTGGACGGGAGTGCTGCCGCCGTCTGCCCTGCCGTGGCTGCTCATCGCGGTGGTGGTCGCCGCCGTGTCATCCTACTATTTTACGCGGGCGGCCGGCCGGATGGCGGCCCGGCATATCTCGGCTTTTCCCTACCGCCGGGTGGCGCAGGCAACCATCGCCGGCATAGGTGCCATGGCGTTTCTGTTCACCGGGCCGGTCGGCATCCTCTGCCTGCTCACCGGCACCTTTATCGGGCTGCTGTGCCTGGAATGGCAGGTGCGCCGCAGCGTGCTCATGGGCGTCCTGCTCATCCCCATACTGTTGTACTACCTGTAAACCATGTATTGACGATAATGTTTTTTTAAAACCGGCCGTTGTATGATATGGGAGGTGAAAACATGGAAATCGCGAGGTCTGAGGAAAGCGCGGGGACCATCCTGCTCATCTTCGCCGTCGTCATCACCGCTATCGCGCTGGCCGCCGCCCTGCTGCTATAGGGAACGCGAAGCATTCAAATACGGTTTGACCGATGCCGGTACATGGTTTTCAAGCAACTGCTGGCCGTCTGTCTCCCCCTGCTGCTGGTCACCGTGGGCATATCACAGGCGCTGGCCCCAGAGAAGCCCGGGCAGGCCGTCGTCATGGTGCGGACGGGGACGGGAGAGCAGCGTATCCCGATGTCGACGGAGACCGCCGGTGTTGTCGACGGTCTGCTGCAGGCCCTCGCCGACGCCATACATGCCGGCGACCGGACGGCGGTACAGGAGCTGACAGGTCGGCTTCGCTCACACGGGGTCGACGTGGAGATACCCGACATGCTGGCCAATGCCGATGCAACCCCGATATCCACCCGGCTGTGTGTCATGTACGGCTATTTTTCCAAGGCGCTGTTTTCCTATCCGCTGGACCTGGCCGTCGCCGGCATATTATCCTTGTTCAACGGCTTCAGCACCATCGGCCTGTTCCTGCTGTGGTCGGTGCTCACCCATGCACTGCACCCGGTGCATCTCGCCGCGCCGTTTCTGTTTCTGACGGTGCTCGACGGCGCCACCGGGCAGCTGGTCACCCGGGGGCTCGACGGCAGGCAGGTTATCTCCGCCGAGGAGCTGTCCACCCATGTCGTCGTCGGGTTCGTGGGCACCATCATCAACGTCATCGTTCCCGTGCAGGGAGCTCCCGATCCTGCGTTCTGCCTGGGAGCCGCCCTGGCGATCACGCCGCGGCCGTAGCCCTACATATTCTTTACTGCCTTCCGCGCTCGCTCGAGATAGGGCTGGACGTCCACGCCGTGCTCATGAGCGACGAGCAACGCCGCCACCTCGGGGATGACATGCTCTTGTTCGGCTCGCTCCTGGATAACGCTGCGCGCCTGCTCCCCGCGCATATCCCGTCCGGCGAGGACACCGGCTATGACGGTTACCAGGTCCTCCTGTTCGGTCTGCACGATGCTCCCGTCGACCTCGAAGCCCAGCGGCACGTCGACCGATGCAGTGTCAAACGTGGGCGTGTAGCCGGCATCTGTTTCCTGCAGCAGCCCCTGCTCGAGGCCGCGCTGGATGAACTCCTTGGCCTCCGCCGGGGTCAGCCAGCCGAGCTCGTAGGACAATGTCATGTATATCTCGTTTTCGTCGAGGCTGTCCTTGCCGCTCCGCTGGAACAAAAACGCGATGAGTTTCCTGGCTTCCCGTATCATGCTATCCGCTCCGCCATGCCCTGGTCGTCGTTCAGGCGCCAGGTTTCCACGTTCCATGTCTCCCGCCATGCATCATCGATGACGAGGCCGGCCAGCTCGAACCGCCGGACGCGGCGCTCCGTCTGCATCGGCCGTTCGGAACGCAGATACAGGTCGCTTTCCACCATGTCCACCAGCTGCCGGAGGTCGCCGTCGGACAAAGCGTCGCCGAGGGTCACCCGGGTGGCACCTGCCACCACGAGGTCGATGACGTCCTCGACGCGCCGGGGCGCCGCGTCCAGCCACAGAAACGCCTTCTTCGACACCGCCTTGTACACGTCGATGTTCGCCCGGTTGCGCCTCACCCCATCGAGGTCGACCACGTAGACCAGGTCATGTTCACCGCGGAGCTTCCGCAGCGTCTCGACGGCGCTGGAGCATTCTCCTTCGACGACTGCCTGGCCGTGCTCGACATGTACCAGTGGTATCCGGTCCATCGGACGGCAAACACCGGGGACGTTAAAACGTTTTCCACCATGCCGCCAACCTTTAAAATCGGCGGGGGATGTAGACCCGTGCAACGGACGGCCATCGCGGTCAGGCCTCACGATGCGCAGAAGGCGCTGGAGGCGCTCATCGAACAGGGGCTGCTGGACGACAGCCGGCGTATCAGCCGGACCGGGCGGGAGGTCCAGCTGCCGGTCACGGAGCCGCCCGAGATGCTTCCCCTCGATTTCGAGGTCGTCGAGCAGCAGGACATCGTGCCCCGCAGGTATCCGACGCCGATGGCCGAGATCCGCACTCGCTTTCATGCGGAGCTGCCCTCCGTTGACCCGGCAGCGTTGCCCGAGGCATGGGAAAAAATCGGCGACATCCTCGTCATGCGCTTCCCCGACGACTTTGCCGAAAAACGACGGGCTGCCAGGATATACGGCGAGGTGCTGGACTGCCGCGCCGTCCTTGAAGATACCCGGGGCATTCATGGTGTCATGCGACAGCCATGCGTTCGGCATCTCTGGGGTGACCAGGATACAGAGACAACCCACGTCGAAAACGACGTCGCCTTCAGGCTCGACCCCCGGCGGGTCATGTTTTCCTCCGGCAACGTAGACGAGCGGATACGGATGGCATCCATTGCATCGGAGGGCGAGGTCGTCGTCGACCTCTTTGCAGGCATCGGCTACTTCACATTGCCCCTGGCCGTGCACGGCAACGCCAGGATATATGCCTGCGAGATCAACCCCGTGGCAGCCGGCTATCTGCGCAGCAGCGCTGCGCTCAACGGCGTCGCACACCACGTGCATATCAGGGAGGGCGACTGCCGCAATGTGGCGCCGCATGGCGTGGCGGAGCGCGTAGTCATGGGCTACCTGGAGGCAGCGCCGTTTTTGCCCACGGCCATGCAGGCGTTGCACCTCCGGGGCGGCATTCTGTACTACCACTGCGCCTGCTCCACGGATGATTTTCCAGGTGAGCCACTGCGGGATGTCCAGCGGGTGGTACGAAACGCCGGGCGGGACGCGGAGCTTTTGCAGCATCGCGTGGTCAAGTCCTACGCCCCCGGCGTCGTCCACGGCGTCCTCGACATGGCCATCCGGTGAAAACCGAAACATTTGAATAGCCACACCGGGACCCCTGGCAGTATGTTTATAAACGCTGCTGGCATTGACCAACGAGACACATGACCGAGCTAGAAGATCTCCCGGGGGTTGGCCCCTCAACGGCAAAAAAACTGGAGGAAGCCGGCTTCACCGACCTGATGGCAATCGCGGTTGCCTCACCCGGCGAGCTGGCCAGTCTGGGCGACATCGGCGAAAGCACGGCCATGAAGATCATCCAGTCAGCCCGCGACGAAGCCGACGTCGGCGGGTTCGAAAGCGGAGACAAGATCATGGAACGAATGCGGGAGCGCCGGAAGCTCACCGCGGGCTCCAAGTCGTTCGACGAATTGCTGGGCGGCGGGTTCGAAAGCCAGGCCATCACCGAGCTGTTCGGCGAGTTCGGCTCCGGCAAAACACAGGTGGCGCTGCAGCTCTCGGTGACGGTGCAGCTCCCAGAAGAGGAGGGCGGGCTTGACGGCCACGCGGTTTTTATCGACACCGAGAACACGTTCCGGCCGGAGCGTGTCATCCAGATGGCGGACGCGATGGACATCGAGCCGGAGGACGCGTTAAAGCAGATACATGTTGCCACGGCCTACAACTCAAACCATCAGATGATGCTGGTGAAAAAAGCCGAGGAAATCGCCAAGGAATATCCCGTCCGGCTGGTCATCGTCGACTCTCTGACCGGCCATTTCAGGGCGGAATACGTCGGCCGCGGCACGCTCGCCGACCGGCAGCAAAAGCTCAACACCCACATGCACGACCTGCTCAGGTTCGGTCGACTGCACAACGCCGCGATATGCGTCACCAATCAGGTCTCGGCCAAGCCCGACGCCTTTTTCGGCGACCCCACCCGGCCCATCGGCGGGCACATCGTCGGCCACACCGCCATGTTCCGCATCTACCTCCGCAAGTCAAAGGGCGGCAAACGCATTGCCCGTCTCATCGACTCACCGCATCTGCCAGAGGGAGAGGCTGTGTTCATGGTCAACGAGGACGGCATCCGGGACTGACATGGCGGACAGAATCGAGCTTACCCAGGGAGCCGGCGGCAGCGAAACCGAGGCGTTCATCAAACAACACATTCTTCCCCGGTTCCAGCAGCCAGACATGGAGGTACCCCTGCAGGCGCTTGACGACGCAGCCGTCGTCGACGACATCGTATTCACCACGGACAGCCACACCGTCCAGCCGCTGTTTTTTCCCGGTGGAGACATCGGCAGCCTTGCCGTCGCCGGCACGATAAACGACGTCGCGGTCATGGGCGCGCAGCCCGTCGGGCTCGCCGCGGCCATGGTCATCGAGGAGGGCCTGCCATTTGACGATATCGAGCGGGTGCTCGACAGCATGGCCTCCGGCTCACGCGAGGCAGATGTGCCCATCGTCACCGGGGACACCAAGGTGCTGGAGCACGGCGCACTGCAGGGCATGATCGTCACCACGGCGGGTATCGGCCGGGCCAGCGAGTCCCTCCGGCGGAACATGGAGCAGCTCGGCAGGGATACACGATGGCTCCGGGACAGCGCGCTACAGCCCGGCGACGCTATTATCCTGAGCGGCTACATTGCCGACCACGGTATCGCCCTGCTCTCCTTCCGGGAAGGATACGGCTTCGAAACCGAGATAACCTCCGATGTGGCGCCGGTCAACGGCCTGATGCAGCAGTGCCTGCAGGTGGGCGGCATCGCCGCCGCCAAGGATCCCACCCGGGGTGGCCTGGCCAACACGCTGCACGAGATGACGTCAAAGTCCGGGGTCGGCATGCACATCCTGGAGGAATCCATCCCCGTCCGGGAGGGCACCATGGCGGCCTGCGAAATGCTGGGCATCGACCCCTACACGGTGGGCAACGAAGGCAAGGTCGTGGTCGCCGCCACGGCAGAGAAGGCGGACGACGTCCTCCGGGCCATGCATCGCCATCCGCTTGGAAAAGATGCAGCCATCATCGGCCATGTCACCGGGGAAAAACGCGTCGTGCTTGAAACCGGCGTGGGCGGCACCCGGCTGATGGAGGCGCCCGTCGGCGACCCCATTCCCCGTATCTGCTGATGGCTACACAAGGCGGGCTTCCAGGCAGCCTACCCAGAGCATCTCGAACAGGACGGCGACCACGAGCGGGATGCCGGCCGTCTCGTCGAACAGGGGCAACGCTATGAGAATCGCAAGCCCTTCATTTTTGAACGATCCGAACAGGGTGAGCGGCAGCAATCTCCGGCGAGGCACGCCGGCTCGCTGACCGACGAGCTTTATCAGCATGCCGCTGCCAAACGTCCGCAGGGCGACGGCCGCGGCGATACCCGCCACGATAGACCATTCATGGAACAAAAAGGAACGGCGGGCGCCGACGATGCCAAACATCAGCAGGAAAAAACACACGTTGGTCAGCATCGTCGTCTGCCGCTGCGAGAGGGGCAACCGCCGGGCGCCGCGGGAGAGCAGCAACGGCAAAAGAATGAGCAACAACACCGTCCGTATCACCTCCCAGAGGTCAATGGCCTCCCCGGCGAACAGGAAGATGATGAACGGCGTCAGAAAAAGCGAGCAGAGATAGAGAAACGAAAGCGACACCAGCGAAAACTCGACATCGCCCCCAATGACCCGGGTAATCGGGATCACGGCCACCGCGGGCGGCACCGCCGCCATCGCCACGAACCCGTACCGGATGGGCGGCTGAAACAGCATGCCCAGCACCACGGCCAGGCCGGACAGCCACACATAGCTCATGAAAAACGGCAGCGCCATGCGCCGTCTCTCCCGGCGCAGCTCGATGTCGCGCAGCCGAACCGGGATGAGCGAAAACGTCATGGCCACCATAAGCGACACGGTGGAAATCTCCGAGGTAAAGGCGGGATAGCCGCCAAAGAGCAGGCCGGCACCGATGGCCAGCGAGACCATCACTGCGAAGCTGGACAGCAGTCTCTGGGCAGCCGCCTTGAAAGACATCTACAGCAATGTCCCGGTATACACGGCAAACCGTCGTCCACGTCCAGCCGGCGTCATTGTCGCTCCGCGACGGCCCGCGCCGCTATCATGCCCGTTGCCGCCGATGCGACGATACCCCGCGACAGCCCGGCGCCGTCACCCGCCACGAAAAAGTTATCCAAGCCCGTTTCAAGGCCGTCGTTCACCTCGAATCGCATCGAATAAAACTTTATCTCCGGCGCATACAGCAGGGTGGAATCCTGCGCCACGCCCGGTATCACCGCCGACAGGGCGTCCAGTCCCTCCACCAGGTCGGTGACCACGCGGTGGGGGAGCGCCATCGAGATGTCGCCGGGCGTCGCATTGGTGAGCGTGGGCTCAACATAGGAGCGGTTGATGCGCTCCCAGGTGGAACGCCTGCCGGAGCGAAGGTCGCCGAGCCGCTGCACGATGGGCATGTCGCCGCCCAGGATGGACGCCATCTCCGCGATGGAGCTGCCATACTCGGTGGTGTTTTCCTGCGGCTCAGTGAGCTCGACGTTGACCAGGAAGGCAAAGTTGGTGTTCTCCGACACGCTGTCGATGGCGGAATGGCCGTTCACCGAGACATATTTGCCGTAGTCCTCCATGACCACGAACCCCCGGGGGCAGACGCAGAACGTGCGCACGAAGTCGTCGTAGGTTGACGTGTAGATGTGGAACTTGGGGTCCCAGGCCCGGGCTACGATGTCCTCCATGACCATGGCAGGGACTTCAACGCGCACCCCGATGTCGATGGGGGCATGCCGTGTTGCGATGCCATGTCGCTCGGCCTCCTCGCTCAGCCATGCAGCGCCGGAGCGTCCGACGGCCGCGATGACATATGACGCCTCGACGATGCCGTCGTCCAGCTGCAGCCGGAACCCGTTGTCACGCTCGATGCTTTCGACCTCGGTTTCCAGCAGAAACGAGATACCCTTTTGTTCCAGCGTTTCACGCAGGGAGGAGACCACGTCGGGGAGCCGGTCTGAGCCGATGTGCCGCTGCGGAATCGGGACGAACCGGATGCCGTGCTGCCCGGCTGTTTTTTGCAGTTCGTCGAGGTCGTGGCCGTAGAGCTTGTCGGGGACGCCGTGCTCCAGAAAGATTTCGTCGATATGCCGGACGAGCTCGTCGGCGTCGTCGGTGAACTCGTACAGGTTGCCGCCCACGTCGGCGCGGAGGTTGAGCTTGCCGTCTGAAAGGCCGCCGGCGCCGCCCAGCCCGCACAGGATGGCGCAGGGATCGCATTTGAAGCATTTTGTGTACTGTTTCATCGGGCACCGCCGGTCGGTGATGTCTTCCCCTCGGTCTATGACCACGACGTCGGTGACTCCCTGTGAGGCGAGCTCGTGGGCTGCGAACAGCCCGGCCGGCCCGGCGCCGATAATCGCGATGGTGTAGCTGTCGTTTCGTGCCACAGGTGCAATCCTTCGATGGGCTTAAATACGTTTTCATTTGATGTCGTTGCCCATGTTCCGTGATTCCCGGCTTTATCCCGAAAGTGGTGGCGGCGGGCAGCCGCCAGGGCTGGCCGGGCGGAAGAAATGAACAGATTAATATAGCCCCAGCTATGTAGGAAAATGCGGTTGTTTGTTGCGGCGGGGCTTGTGGCTCACTTTACCGTTGTCCACAAGTCCACGCCGGTCTTTTTTGCCCGCTGGCAACACAGCAGTTGCTTGGTATTGTAGACCAAGACTTTGATGGCGAGCTCTCGCCATCTGAGCCAGCCACGTCGGCTGGCAATGGATTCATTCCATCGCTGCTTGAGCGATGAGAAGACAGCCTCCACCAGCTCCCGTTTATGGTATTC
>CAZQNC010000028.1:0-8220 GCA_964594625.1 uncultured Thermoplasmatales archaeon
GTAGCGCAAAGAGTTATATTTGCCCGTGGGCATACCGTTTTTCATGCCAGAGCTGTCATCGCTACTGCAGGCTATGAAGGAGAAGCCGTCGCCCATCCGGCAGATCATGAAGATGGCAAGCCGGAAGAACATAATCAACATGGGATTGGACCCCGACGAGGTGATCTCGTACGGCGGCGGATGGGTCGGCCATCATGCCCCCGAAGGGTTCCGCGATGCCTATCAAGACATCTGCGCCGACCGGGAGCGCTTCCACGGCTCGGGCAAGTACAGCCCGACGCTGGGCTTTGACGAATGCCGGGCGGCCATCGCCGCCATGGAAAAGATGCTGTTTGACGTCGATCTCGATGAGGAAAACGTCATCGTCGGGCAGTCGTCGACGCAGCTGACCCATGACCTGCTGGTGACCGTCGCCGATCCGGGTGACGACGTCGTGCTGCTTGACCCCACATATGCGAACTACATGGGCCAGATTGAGATGACGCTGCCGGGCAGCCGGTTGCTGCGCGTGCCGGTGCTCGACCCGGAATCCTGGGAGTACATTTCTTCGCCGGACAAGGTTGTCGAGCGCTGCACGGAGCTGTGCTCGAGGGAGTCGATGCGCGTGATGATTATTCCGGCTCCTGATAATCCCTCGTCGCAGGTTATCCCGCAGGAGGTCGTCGCGGCGTGCATGAATCTCTGCGAGGAGCACGACATGTATCTGGTGCTCGACCAGGCGTACAAGACCCAGTGTTTCGCCTCGCCCCCTGCGTATTTTTCGTGGAGCCCACGGGATCATCCGCATCTGATGGCCGTCAACTCGAACTCGAAGTGGTGCCGGGGGCTCGGCCGCCGGCTGGGCTGGATTGAGGCGCATCGGGACGTGGTCGACGGGCTGGAGCGGACGCAGCAGTGCTCCATCCTGTGCCCGGATTCGCTGCATCAGCAGGCGATGACCGGCTACATCAACAAGGGGCTGAAGGACGGCTCGCTGGAGCGCTACATCGAGGAGAGCCGGGATGCCTACCGCCGGGCGGCGGAGATAACCGTCCGGGAGATACGGGAGCAGCTGGGCATGCCCTGTCTGACGCCGCAGGGCGGCCTGTACACGCTGATGAAGGTCGGCGAGGACGGCAACGGCTTCGTCCGGCGCGTGCTGAAGAACACCGGGGTATTGTTCATTCCCGGTAAGGGATTCGGCGACACATTGAAGCACGGCGTGCGCATCAGCTACGGCCCGCATGTGGAGCAGCCCGAGGTCATCCGGCAGGGCTTTGAGCGCGTGGCCGACTACCTGGGCACGTAGCATATGATAGTCTTTTAAACCACCGTGCTTTTTGCAGGGTATGCAGCGGTGGCTTTGCGCGGCGTGCATCGCCGTGTTGCTCGTCCCGGTGCTCCCGGTGCAGGGCATGACGGTGCAGCCGGGCGCGGGGACGGATACCGTGGAGATACGGGTTGCCGTCTATACCTCGGTTATCGAGGACTATGCCGCCGAGGTGGAGCGAGCCCTTGATTATACCTGGGTGGACGGCGGCACCCGGTTCGTGATAACGTCCAGCATCATCGGCCGGCGGCAGGTGCTCGGCCGGGATACGCCGGCGCTGTACACCGGGAGATTTGACGTGCTGGTTATCCCGGGGAGCGGCCGTCCCTACGTGGATGCGGCTGACCCGCGGTGGCGGGATGCCGTCCGCGGCTTTGTGGCCGACGGGGGCGGCTACGTGGGCGTCTGCGGCGGCGCGAATCTCGCGTCGATGGGGTTCAGGGAGCGGTGGAGTGTCAACGCGCTGTTGAACGTGTCGACGCTGGGCATCGCCAACGTCTATGTCAACGACCAGCAGCGGCAGGAGTGGCAGTATCTGTGGAAGGCGAACTGGGAGAGGGGGATGCCACCCGTCGATGTGCGCGTCGTGGCGTCGGATAATCCTATCTTTGCAGGGTGGTACGGCGAGCGGCGGAGCATGCGCTACGGGGGCGGCCCGGGCATGATTCCGGCCGGTGTTCCGTGCAGCGAGTGTGGGCCGGTGGTCCCGCTGGCCGTATATGCCGAGGAGCCGATGGAGGTGGCGCCGCTGCATTTCTGGCGGTGGCGCGGGGGATGGGAGATGGCGGCTAATGTGACGACTGATGTGGAGGGGGAGTATGCGGCCGTGGCGTCCACCTATGGCGATGGCAGGGTGGCGCTGTTCGGCCCGCATCCGGAGAAGGCGACGTGGTTTGGCGGGCACATGGAGGAGTTTCCGGTGCGCCCCCGGCTGGGGCCGTTTACCTGGTTTATCTATAACTGGAGCGACGGCGTGCTGTCGTCGCCGTCATATAACTGGTGGATGCTCCGCCGGGCCGTGGCGTGGGCTGCCGATGGCGTGATGCCGCCTCTGTCCGCTGCATCGCGGGGGTGGCTGTCCGTGCATGGGCGGGTGGTGCTGCCGCTGCCGTCGGACGTGGCCGTCGGATGTGCGCGGCAGGGCCGGGAGCGGTAAAAAAAGGAGGAATCATGATATTACCTTTTTAGCATGTTTTATAATAACATTGGGCACAAAGTTTATATATTTATTTCTATATATTCCCACGTGATATAATGCCAGCAGGAGATAAAACCGGCCCCGAAGGACGGGGCCCCAGAACCGGACGGGGGCTCGGCTACTGCGCCGGCTACGACACCCCGGGCTTCACCAAGGGCGCACCGCGCGGTGGCGGAGGATACGGACACGGATTTGGCCGAGGGCGACGGTGGCGATACCGCCCGCCGATGCCATATCCTGAACCCTACTACCGCCCGGGCTACCAGCCCGCACCATATTACCCTCCTGAGGGAACGGAGCCGGCAGAACAGACGGAAACCGAGCGGGCATACCTCCAAGACGCCATCCGGCACCTCGAAGAAGAACTGACCGTGCTGCGAGAGCGCATCGACCAGCTCTCAGACAAATAAGTGGTGCATCCGATGCCAGGAGGAAACGGAACCGGCCCGCCCGGCGCCGGCGGCAGAGGTCGCACCGGCGGACGAGGATACGGCAGACCGGGACGATGCCGCTGCCCGAACTGTGGGCATACCGCACCGCACGAGCCGGGCGTGCCCTGCACCACAAAAAAATGCCCGCGCTGCGGCGCCCCGATGACCCGGGAGTAATACGAAACGTTAAGTATCCATGTACAAATGAGGGAGACATGAAAATAGCTATTTCAACGACCGACTCCAGCCTGGACGACCCCGTCGACCAGCGCTTCGGGCGGTGCTCCACGTTTCTGCTCGTCGACACCGAGAGCATGGAGACGGAAGCACTGGACAATCGCAACGCACGGGCCCGGGGGGGTGCCGGCATCCAGGCCGCGCAGCAGCTCGCTCAGGCGGGCGTGGATGCGGTCATCACGGGCAACATCGGCCCCAACGCCTTCCAGACGCTCCAGGCAGCCGACATCGACATATACATCGGCGCCTCCGGCATGGCCCGGGACGCTCTGCAGCGATACAAGAACGGCGAGCTCGAGACAGCAGATGGGGCCAGCGTCGGCAGCCATTTCGGCATGGGCGGAGGACGACGATGAAGGCAGCCGTCCCCACCATGGGCGACCGGGGGCTCGACGAACAGGTCGGAGAGCACTTCGGCCGCGTGCCCACATACACCATCGTTGACCTGGACAGCGGCGACATAACGGTCATAGAGAACGCCAGCCATCACAAGGGCGGGCAGGGCTACCCGCCGGAATTGCTCGCCGAGCACGGCGTCGACGTCATGCTCTGCCGGGGGCTCGGCCGCCGGGCCATCACCATGTTCACCGAGCTCGGTATCGACGTCTGCATCGGCGCCACGGGCACCGTCCGCGACGTCATAAAGGCGTTCAAGGCCGACGGACTGCAATCGGCAGACAGCGGCAACGCATGCACCCGGCATGCGTTCAAGGGCGAAGGCGGCCATCATCACTGATGCCATGATCATAGCAGTGGCCAGCGGAAAGGGCGGCACCGGCAAAACCACGGTGGCGACCAACCTCGCTCTCAGCATCGGAACCGTGCATTTCATAGACTGCGACGTCGAGGAACCCAACGCCAACGTGTTCCTCCAGGCGGACATAGCAAGCCAGGAGGACGTAACGGTCAAGGTACCGGAGATAGACGACGGGCGCTGTGACTACTGCGGCGACTGCGCTGACTTCTGCGCGTACAACGCCCTGGCCGTTGTCCCCGGAAAGGTGCTCGTGTTCCCCGAGCTCTGCCACGCCTGCCTGGGCTGCCGGCTCGTCTGCCCGACAGACGCCGTCACCTTCAAAGAGCGCTCCGTAGGCATCCTGGAGCACGGCACCGCCAAGGATATATCGTTTTCACACGGCCTGCTCAACGTCGGGGAGATACAGGCCATACCGCTCATCAAGGCGCTGAAACAGCACATGGAGGACGACACGGTTATCGACGCGCCGCCGGGGACCTCCTGCCCGGTCATCGAGAGCGTACAGGACGCGGACTACGCCATCCTGGTCACGGAGCCCACACCCTTCGGGTTGCACGACCTCCAGCTCATGGTGGACGTGATGGAGCAGCTCCACATACCCTACGGCGTGGTCATCAACCGGAACGGCATCGGCGACGCAGGCGTCGAAGATTTCTGCCGGGAAAACGACATCCCCGTGCTCATGCGTATCCCCCAGAGCGCGGAGATAGCCCGGCTGTACTCCCGGGGAGAGGCATTCGCCGCGTCTCACCCGGAATGGCAGCAGCGCTTCCGGGGTCTCTGGGAGCGCATCCGGAGCGAGGTGGTCGAATGAAGCAGCTCACCGTCATCAGCGGCAAGGGCGGCACCGGAAAAACGTCCATCACCGCGGCGTTTGCCGCCCTGGCCGACGCCGCTGCCCTGGCCGACTGCGACGTCGACGCGGCCGACCTCCACCTGCTGCTCGACCCCTCGGTGGAGCAGCGCATGGATTTCACCGGGCTGCCCGTGGCCGTGATTGACAGCGACACGTGCACCGCCTGCGGACGATGCCGTGAGCACTGCGTGTTCGACGCCATAGATGCATCCTTTGTAGTGCAGCCGGCGGCCTGCGAGGGATGCGGCGTCTGCGCCTACGTCTGCCCCGTTGACGCCATCGAGATGCAGCCGCGCACGGCAGGGCAGGCCTACATTTCCAGCACGCGCTTCGGCCCGATGGCCCACGCTCATCTCTACGCGGGCGAGGAGGCATCCGGCAAACTGGTCACCATGGTCCGGGAGCAGGCCCGCGACCTCGCCGGCGAGCACGGCAGGGAGCTTATCATCATCGACGGGCCCCCGGGCATCGGCTGCCCGGTCATCGCGGCCATCACCGGGGTCGACCTCGTACTCGTTGTGACGGAGCCCACGCTGTCGGCCATCCACGACCTGGAACGGGTGCTCAACGTGGCAGCCCATTTCGACATACCCGCCGCGGTATGCATCAACAAGCACGACATCAACGAGGAAAACAGCCGGCATATCGCCGCGTACTGCCAAAAGATGGACGTCCCCATCGTGGGCCGCGTTCCCTACGACGAAGCCATAACAAAAGCGATGGTCCAGGGAAAAACCATCGTGGAGTACGACGACGCGGACACGGCCGAGCGCATCAGAGACATGTGGCACCGGGTGCAGCAGCGGCTCGAGGAGCAATGAACGCCGCCGGCACGGCAGAGGCCACGGCATACGTATCCTTTTATCAAACAGCTCAGGGAAACGCCATCGCTGAGGCGGAGGCAGCCCTGCTCGACAGCCTGCTGCCCTGCTGCAGCAGCGTGCTGAGCGTCGGATGCGGCCCCGCCATCGTCGAACGGCTGCTGCTCAAACGGCGAGCTGACCTCTCCATCACCGGGATGGACACATCGGCGGCGATGCTGCAGCATGCACCCGACAACATGCCCACCATACAGGCAAACGCAGAGGCGCTTCCCTTTCCAAACATGGCATTTGACGTCATCCTGTTCATCACGTCGCTGGAGTTCATCGCCGGCTACGAGACAGCGCTCGACGAAACCCGGCGGGTGCTCCGGCCCGCCGGCAGGCTCATCGCGCTGATGCTCAACCCGGCCGCCCCATACTTTCGGAAGCGGTACCGTCGCAGTGACTCATATGTCCACCGGCATATCAGGCACGTGGCGCATGACGGGATAACGGCGGCTATAGCCCGACGGCTGACCATCCTGCAGGACGGCTACCAGCTGGGCGTCACCGGGGACAGCGTGGTTGAGAGCACCGATCCGGAGACGGCGGCGCTGCACGTGCTGGAGGCCGTAAAATATGGATGACCATGTTTTCGGCCCGGTGCCATCCCGGCGCCTGGGGCAGAGCCTGGGCGTCAACAACGTCCCGGCGAAGACCTGCACCTACTCCTGCGTATACTGCCAGCTGGGGGCCGCACCGCAGCAGCTCAAGCGGCAGACGTTTTATGAACCCGAGGTCATCGCAGCAGCTGTCAGGAAGGCCGTCGAGGCGCATCCCGACGTCGACGTCGACTATATCACGTTCGTACCCGACGGCGAGCCCACGCTCGACCGACAGCTGGGCACGACGATCAGGCTGCTCCGGCCCATCGGCATACCGGTGGCGGTCATCTCCAACGGGTCGCTGCTCTGGCAGAAAGCTGTCCGGGAGGCACTCATGCAGGCGGACCGGGTCTCCATAAAGATAGACGCAGGCCGGGAGCAGATATGGCAGCGCATCAACCATCCCCATCCCGGCCTCGACCTCGCCAGCATCCGGAAAGGCTGGCAGCGGTTCGCAGACCGGTATGCAGGAACGTTGACCACTGAAACGATGCTGGTAAACGGGGTAAACGACGGCGCCGACGAGCTGGAAGCCATCGCCGGACATGTCGCACCGCTGCAGCCCTCGACCGCCTACCTCGCCGTGCCCACCCGGCCGCCCGCGCTGGCATGGGTCCAGCCGCCAGGGGCAGCCACACGGACGATGGCCTACCAGACGTTCAAGGAACAGGGCCTGCAGGTGGAAGAGCTGACGGGCTACAGCCCCGAAGATTTCCCCGCCGGCGGCGACATAGCGAAACATATACTGGCCATCCTGGCCGTGCATCCCATGCGGGAGCAGGAGCTGCAGCAGCTGCTCATGGACAGCGACGCCGACTGGGATGTCGTGCAGGAACTCCAGGATAACGGAGACATCAGCTCGGTTGACTACCAGGGACAACGATTTTACGTGCGGACGCTCCCCGAAACCACGCGAGATGACGGCGATGGATAGCCGAATGGAGCGTCTGCGCACGGCAACGGCAAAGGCGCTGCGAGGGTTCGCCATGACACTGCCCGTCCTGCTTGGCGTGGTGCTCCTCCTCGGGCTGTTCAAGACATATGTAACGATGGACATGATAGCCACGGTGTTCACCGGCGATATCTGGCGGGACGTTCCACTGGGCGCCGCCATCGGCAGCATCTCGGCCGGCAACCCCATCACCAGCTACGTCATCGGCGGCGAGCTCCTGGACAGCAATGTAAGCCTGTTCGCCGTCACGGCCTTCATCGTCGCCTGGGTCACCGTCGGCGTCGTGCAGCTCCCGGCGGAGATAGGCACGCTGGGCCGCCGTTTCGCCCTGCTCCGCACCATCCTGAGCTTCCTGCTGGCGCTGCTGGTATCCGGCATAACCGTAGCCGTCGTCGAGGTGGCCGGATGAATGACAGCAAGCAGCGCGGGCCGGCGATGCTTCGGTCAGGCCTGGTTTTCCTAGCCATCGTGGCCGGCCTGTACCTTGTCTCCTACGCGATGGACAGCGGCGCCACCCGGCGGGCGCTCCAGACCAGCATGGACATCCTGTACGATATCCTGCCCGTACTCGCCCTCGTCATAGCGATGATGACCCTGACAAACTATCTCCTCAAGCCCAAGCAGGTGGCCAGACATCTCGGCGCCGGCTCCGGAGCAAAAGGATGGCTGCTGGCCTCGCTGGCAGGGATCGTCAGCCACGGGCCCATCTACGTCTGGTATCCCCTGCTCCAGGAGCTGCAGGACAAGGGCATGCGCCCCGGACTGAGCGCCACGTTCCTCTACAACCGGGCGGTCAAGATACCGCTGCTACCCGTCATGATATACTACTTCGGCGTCACCTACGTCGCGGTGCTCATGATGACAATGGTCGGTGCATCGCTGGCAGAAGGAAAACTGATAGACCTGGCACTCACCAGGCCCACGACTACCAGTTAACCCGGACGCGCTCATCGTAGCCGCACCAGGGACAGGGATACCATCCATCCCGGCGACGATGACCGCAACGCGGGCA
>CAZQNC010000028.1:8320-13939 GCA_964594625.1 uncultured Thermoplasmatales archaeon
GGGGACGGCGTTGAACTACGAGACGCCGATGGAGCTATTGGTAGCGACGATTCTGTCGGCGCAGACCACCGACGAGCAGGTCAACAAGGTAACCCCAAAGCTGTTCGAAAAATATCCCGATGCTCGGGCGTACGCCGATGCCGACCTGGAGGAACTGCAGGAGGCCGTCAACAGCGTCAACTTTTACCGGAACAAGGCGAAATACATCAAGAAAAGCGCCCGGCGTATCGTCGACGAGCACGACGGCATGGTGCCCGACCGGATGGAGGACATGGTGAAACTGCACGGGGTAAGCCGGAAGACCGCCAACGTCGTCCTGAGCGAGGCATACGACGTCAACGAGGGCGTCGTCGTGGACACCCATGTCATGCGGCTGGCGCAGCGCCTGGGGCTCACCGAGCACGACAAGCGGGAAAAAATCGAGCGGGATCTGATGGAGCGCTATCCCCGGGAGCAATGGTTCGATGTCTCAAACATGCTCATCGCGCACGGCCGCCGGATATGCCATGCCCGGAACCCGGAATGCGAGCGCTGCCTGCTCCGGGAGCATTGTCCCTACTACGCGGAGCTGCAGGAAGCGTAGCCCCGGCGGGGCATAATTTTTATGTAGCCCGGCACGTTTGACCGGGCGTGGGTATCGACGAGGACATCGAGGAGATAGAACAAGAGATACGTGAGACGCCGTACAACAAGGCGACGCAGCAGCACATCGGCCGGCTGAAAGCCAAGCTGGCCCGGCTGCGGGACAAAAAAGCGGAGCGAGCAGCTAAAAGCTCCGGCGGCAGCGGTTTCGCGGTCAAAAAAACCGGGGATGCCACGGTGGGCATGGTCGGCTTTCCCTCGGTCGGCAAGTCAACCCTGCTCAACCGGCTGACCAACGCTGAGAGCGAGACCGCCGACTACGATTTCACCACGACCACGATTGTCCCCGGGGTGATGGACTACGAGGGCTGCAAGATACAGCTGCTCGACCTTCCCGGCATCATTCACGGCGCCGCCGAGGGCCGGGGTGAGGGCAAAAAAATCATTTCCATGGCCCGCGTCGTCGACCTCATCCTTATCCTGGTGGATGCGGGGCAGCCATCCCAGCTCGAGCACATCCGGCGGGAGCTGTACCGGTCGGGTATCCGTCTGAACCAGCGGCCGCCCGCGGTGTCAGTGAAAAAAAAGGGCAGCGGCGGCGTCCACGTCGAGCTGTCCCGGCAGGCGCGGCTCGACGAGCGGACGGCGCGGAGCATCGCCCAGGAATACCTGGTCAACGCCGACATCTCCATCCGTGGCGATGTTACCGCTGAGCAGTTCATCGACGCGCTGTCTGACAACCGGGTCTACATCCCGGCCGTGGTCGCCTGCAACAAGATAGATCTTCACGGCGACGGCTGCGGGGAGGGTATCCCGCTGTCCGCGAAGACCGGTCAGGGTGTCGACGTGCTCAGGCAGCGGATATTCGAAAAGCTCGATGTCGCCCGCATATATCTCAAGCCGCAGCATGGGAAAGCGGACATGGAACGCCCATTGGTGGTCAAAAAAGGGGCGGAGATAGCGGATGTCTGCCGGGGGGTACATCGCGCGTTTGAGAAAAACTTTCGCTACGCATCCGTGTGGGGGCCGTCCGCGGCCTTTCCGGGGCAGCGGGTGGGATTGGATCACGTGGTGCAGGACGGCGACGTGGTGACCATTGTAACGAGGTAGCTACCGGGTTTCCCGTATCTCGTCGATCATGTCGTAGGCATACCGGAGATGGGGGATGGTGATGGAGCCGCCCACGATGAGGGCGACGTTCAATGCCTCGTACAGCTCTGCGTCGCTGTAGCCTTCCTGGATGCATCTGTCGAGATGGTACAGGATGCAGTCGTTGCAGCGGAGAACCGTCGACGCTATGAGGCCCAGCAGTTCCTTGGTTTTCGCCGGGAGCTCGTTGTCATGGTATACGGCGGTGTCCAGGGCGAAAAACCGCTTGGTGTCCCGGTCGCCTGCGTCGAGTATCCGCTGGTTCATCTGCTCCCGGTATTCTTTGAATTCCTCGTACCGCATGGTTACTCTGCCCGGGCTATCTTGATGTCCAGCGTCTTCGGCGTGTCCCCGATGTCGATGGTGATGGTGCGATTGTAGAGGTAGCGGGTCTGGTTGGCGGTGACGTTGACCGACACGCGGTAGGTACCCGGAGACAGGCTTTTTTCGTAGATGCCGGTTTCGTTGGACTGCTGCGTCGCGTTTTTCGCGTTCTGGTCCGGCGCGTCGAGCACGGTGAAGTCAATCGGCACTTTGGGAACCGTCTCGTTGGCGTCATGTCTGCCGTTGCCGTTGACATCCAGCCAGGTCGTCCCGCTCACCTTTACCGTTGACGGCACCATGGACAGGTTCTTGGTCGTTGTTTCATCGGGCCGTACGGGAACCTGCGTCGACGCGGTTACGTCGTAGCCATCCTCGGTCACGGTCATCTGGTAGGAGTCGGGAAGCAGCGAGGTAATCCTGTATTCGCCCCGGTTGTTCGTGGTCGCGGTCTTGCCGCCAACTTCGACTTTGACGCCTGACATCAGGTCGTCGACGCTTGCATTGTATTTGCTGTTGCCGTCCTTGTCCCAGTAGGCTATGCCTTCAACGGAGCCCTTCCTGATGGTGATGGTACCGATGTCCCGCTGCCAGTCGCCGCGGCGCATGGCCTCATCTTCGGTGATAGGGGCCCGCTCGCCCGTCTGGTTGAACGATATGGTTTTGATCTGCACCTGGCTCTGGCCGGTGCCCTGCGTCACCGACAGCGAGATGTTGCCGGCCGGGGCGATAACCGAGAAATGACCATTGGTGTCGGTGAACACGCTGTCATGCGAGATGGCCCGCGACTGGTTGAATAGGGTGATGTTGCGCTGGACGGTCACCCGGGCGCCGGCGATGGGTTCACCCTCGCTGACCAGCGTACCGTTTATCTGCGCGCCCTCGTAGTATTTGGCGATGACGACCGCCGGGCAGCCGCGACACAGGCTTCCCCGGGCGAAGTAGAGTGACTGCTGGCTGTTGATGGGGGAGACGTATTCCACACAGAAATGTTTGAATCCCTGCGTGGGGCGCATGAGCGCGTAGAGATAGTTGAGATACTGCTGGTTGGTGGTCTGGTTTTCAAATATCTGCTTTGGCACCGACGAGCCGAGATAGGCGCGGTATACCATGCTGTTGTAGAACGGCTGCTTGCGTTCCTGGTGCGGGGTGAGCTGGCCGACCTGCTGCCGTTCGGTCTGCGTCATGTTCCGGACCTCCTCGGGCGTGAACTCGAGGCCGCTCTCGTTGGTGTACCAGAGCTTGAAGTAGCGGTCCTGGCTGGTCTCGTAGCCAAAGGTGCCCTTGTCGGCGAGGAAGGTGAACACGTTGAAGATGTTGACGTCGTATCCTTCGACGCCGTAGTAGCGGATGCTGTTGCCCGTAACATTTTGCACGTCGTGGTACAGCCACGTCAATTCCTCGTCGGTGAGGTTGCCGGTGAGCAGCCGGGCAGCGTCATGATACCGGGCGTTTTCGGGGCGCACGCGGTAGTCTTCGCCGCCGTATTCTTTGCCGATGATGTCGTTGTAGGTGGAGTTGGCGTACTCCTCCGGCGTCTCGATGATGGTTGCCAGGTCGTCGCTTCGCCCGCCCAGATGCTCGTCGAACACGTCCCTGAGTTCAGGCGAGAGAGTCCCGTCATGCTGCTGCATGTCGCCCTCGGCCAGCCGGACAATCCATACGGAGACGGCCGCCTGCTCGCTTTCCGCCGTCTGGAAGTTAGCGGCGGGCGAGATGCCGTCCTGGAAATTGTCGGCCACCGTGGGATGCTTGGCGATGGCGACCTCGTAAAACCCGTAGTCCCACCATGATATGATGGCGGGTTTATCGACGTTGCTCATGTTTTGCTCCTGCCGCTCCAGCCATCCAAAGGCGTCGGTCCAGTACTCCTCCGTGTTCAGGCCCAGGCCGAATGCACCCAGCTTATCGCTGTCAAAATCCCGTTTCATGGTCGACGGCAGCGACGCATCGAACGCCATCCAGCCGTTCGGCACGAACACGAAGAAAACGATGAAAACCACGCCAACCACGTGGCGTACCTTGACCCCCTTCTTGAACCCGTACCAGCCGCCGCCGACGCCCTTGACGGTGGACACCATCTCCTTGAAGTTGAGCCTGTCGATGGTCATCCAGAGTACCCAGCCGCCCAGGACCGCCATGAGCGGAACCAGGTTGTTGAGAAAACGGCCGGCGGTGGTCAGCAGCCACGTCTCAACGAGCAGCCACATGATGATAAGGAAATAGCCGCGCTTCGACCGGTTCTTCCAGTACTGGTAGAGGAGCAGCGCAAACCCGATCCATGCCAGCCAGAACAGGACCGGCCCGAAGGACATCACGTTCCGGCTGAAGTCAAACGTGCCGGCCTCGGCGATGGTCAACGACACCTTTTTGCCGTAGATGCCGGCGCCGTAGATGATATTGGAGATGGCGGTGAACGGCTTGAGGACGGCGATGGTGGTGTTCCGGATGAGGTAGAGGAACACCAGGGCGACGCCGCCCAGCCCGAAAATCGAGGGGATGGACACCACCCAGGGGATATCCTGCTTGCCCAGCCACAGATAGATGCCGCTGAACACGGCAACGCCCAGCACGACGGCCAGCTCCGTGGTCATGGCAAATCCCTGCTTGTAGAAAAAGAAGGGCAGCGCCACCAGGTAGCCGCCGATAAGGGCGATGTTGACCGTCCGGGGCACGCGCACGTTAATGCGGGAGGACACAATGTCCACGAACATCTGCGCCACGGCGTACACCGCAATCACGGCGTAAATGTAGCGGGCGGCCACCCAGGTCATGGACATGGCCGCGATGCACGTCCCGGCCATGAACGCGTACAGCATCGATTTTTTATCATGCCGCTCCGTAAGACTGAGCAGCATAAACATCATGGCCGTGGCGGTCAGCAACAGCACAAAGGAGTCATGGTCGTAGAGCGAATAAGCGGAGCCGTGGCCGGAGCTCAGATGAATCGGTATCAGGGCCACCATGAACGCGCCGACCAGGCCGGCCTTCCAGTTAAAAAGCCGGGAGCCAATCACGTAGACCGGGAACACGAGCAGAGCGCCGTACAGCGCCGGGAGAAACTGCATGAGGTAGCCCAGCGCGTCGACCTCTCCCATGGCCGGGGAGAGCAGCTTGCCGGCGCCCATGGTGATCATGTTGAAGAGCGGTGGACGGCCCCCGGAGCGGCCCAGTGGATAGTTCAACAACGGGTCCGTGGTGCCGTATTCACCGCCCAGGTAGGCATATTCACCGCTTTCGAGGGTGTCCTCTATAAGCCGGGCGTTGTAATACGGGTCGGGCCCGGACAGATAAAACTTCTCTGTCAGGGATGTGGCATCCTCGTTGACGGCGATGCCGGAGGTAACATTAAAATACGTATTGAAAAACAATACGAGGACAAACGCCACCACAACCAGCGGTAGCGTCCACTTCTTTAGATTAATCCCTGATGCCATGGTTTCACTCTGACGGTAAATGACCGTGGCAATAAATATTTTATCCTACCCCGTATTCCATATACCATGCAAAAAATAGCGGTACTGTTTATCGTGGCTCTTTTTGCGGGTGGCGGCATGATGGCGGGTC
>CAZQNC010000029.1:0-13605 GCA_964594625.1 uncultured Thermoplasmatales archaeon
GACCCGCCATCATGCCGCCACCCGCAAAAAGAGCCACGATAAACAGTACCGCTATCTTTTTCATAATTGTTACAATAGGCGGCTGATATATATAGTTTTTAGAGGCTGTAGCCTCTAAAGAAAACCGTCGGGCAGCCCGCAGCAGCCGGACAGCCGTTCAACATCGATGGCCTCCGCCGCCAGCATGTCAAGGGTCTCCCGCGACGGCAGCACCATGCCCCGGACGCCGGCATCGATGGCCGCCCGCTCGATATCCGGCCGGCCCCGGGGCCGCATGCAGCCCAGCGCCACGCTATCGCACCGTTCAACCGCATATTCGAGAAGCGCGGCTATCGCATCCGCCGGCGGCGGCGAAACAGATGCAAACGGCGTCCCCGGCGCCGGGCAAACCACGTTCACAACCATTTTCTCCACCGGCTGCGACCCGACAACGTCAACGGCCGCTTCCTCGCCGACAATGCATCCCCCATGCAGGCCGACGGTGACATGCGGGGTAACCGGTACGCCGGCGTCAACGAGCAGCCGGAGCGTACGACGATACGGGGCTGCATTTTCCAGTCCGATGACCTCCCGGGCGGTGCGGTCGCTGCCCACCACGTCGACAAAGGCAACGTCGCAGGCCTCCGCCAGCCGCGATGCCAGGGCGGCGTCGACAATCCCCGCATGGACGGCGACGACCAGATCGGTCTGCTCCCGTATGGCCATCATGGCATCCAGCGCCTCCCCGAGACGAAGCAGCCGGCCGCGGCGGTCGCTGCCCCCGCTGACCAGGAGGCCCCTGGCATCCTTGTCCGCCAGAGTGAGCGCATGGTCGAACAACGCCGGCGGGGATACGGTGGCCATGCCGTCGAGATAGTGCCCGCGGCAGTGCCGGCAGTTGAGCCTGCAGCCCGTGGACAGCGATACCGGGGGAAACGCCGGGCATGGTTCATATACGCGAAACGTCATGCGCCTTCCCGCAGAAAGTTCTCGAACATCTGGGCGCCGTACTCGGTGTGCTCGACCTCGGGATGAAACTGCAGGCCGAACAGCGGCCGCTCCCGATGGCGCATGGCCTGCACCCGGCAGTTGTCGGACGAGGCCAGCAGAACAAAGTCATCCGGGAGCCTGGTCACCTCGTCGTTATGGGACTCCCAGACGGTCATGGTCTTGGGCAGCTGATAAAACAGGGCGTCCCTGTCCCGGACGGCTATCTCTATCTTGCCGAACTCGGGCACCTCGGACGGAGCGCATGCACCGCCGAAATACCGGGCCATGAACTGGTGGCCGGCGCAGATACCCAGGATGGGCACATCTGCTTTTTCCAGGTATTCGGCGCAGTTGCCCAGCTCCCCTGACAGGCCGATGCGGGGGGCTCCGCCGGAGAGCACGATGGCGTCGGCGTCGCCGATTTCATGGAGCGGTGTCGTGTTGGGCACGATGGCTGCATCGGCGTCGAGATAGCGGAGCGTGCGCCATTCCCGGTGCGTCCACTGGCCGCCGTTGTCCACCACGTAGACTTTCATGGCTGTTGAACTGCCGCGGCATTTTAACGTTTCTGCCCGGCGAATGCGGGGGGAGCGATTCGAACGCTCGAAGGCCTGCACCACAGGGTCCTAAGCCCTGCCCCTTTGGCCGCTCGGGTACCCCCGCGTGGCCTGTATAAGCAGGAAACGGTATGTATGCGTTACTGTTCCGGCAGGTCGTCGACGTGCAGGATTTTTTTGGTGATGGGGGCGAAGGTGAAATCCTTGATGATTTCTGATTTGCTGAGGCTGTAGGTCCGGATGACCGGGTTGGTGGCGGTCCATTCCCGTTCCTTGAGCAGCTGCATTTTTTCGACCTTGTCGGCCTTGTATTCGCCGTAGGTGTGGTAGGCGGCGATGAGCACCGTCTCGAAGGGGCGGGAGGCCATGAAGATGACGTTGTCGCTGAGGAGCATCTCCGCCTCGCCGTCTTCGAAATCGGGCGGGTTGGCCGGGTCGTAGCGGATGTGGTAAAATGCCAGGATTTCGAAGCCCAGCTGCTGCAGGTTGGGAATCCGCATCGACGTCAGGTAGCCTTTTTTCTCGAACTGCTTGCGCAGCCGGGAGACGGTCTGCCGGGCGACTCCGAGGATGGCGGCCAGGGCCTTGTCTGACTGCTCCGGGTATCTGACCAGGCCGTAAAAGATGCGGCGCTCGGTGCCGGAAAGATGGACGTCGTCGGGCGGCCAGATGAAATCGCAGCGTGGATTGCCGTCGAGATCGAACCGGTTTTTTATCAGGGGGGCATAGTCAAAAAAGCGGTAGATGCGGCTGGCGGCAAACGGAAAGATAACCTCCGTGGGATAGTTTTTTTCCAGGAGGCCGAGCTTGCCGAATGTTTCCGTTCTGACGTCGTTTATTTTGCCGATGACGGTATAGTTTTCGGACAGGCTGAGCGAAAACCCTTTTTCGAATTCGCCGATGGAAAAGAAGAGTTCCTCCGAGGCCTCTATTTTATCCTCGGTGATGTCGACACGTTTCTGCAGCGGGATAACCGGGTTGAAATGTGTGTGAATAACGGCCAGAAGTTCGCAGCCGAAGTGCTGTAGATAGGGCAGCCGGATGCTCCGGAAGTAGCCCTTTTTTTGCAGGCGCCGTCGGATGGAGGTGAGCGTGGAATGTTTAACGCCGAGCTGCCCCGAGAGCTCCCGGTCCTTCAAATCCGGGTATCGGATGAGACCGTAGAGAACGAGCTGTTCCCGCTCGGTCAGATGGGTGCGCATGGCCGCTACAAACCGAAGTACATTTAAATAGTTTTATGCAAAATAGGAAATATAAAACAAAAAAATGATAAAATGTAATTTAAAAATATAATTATATTATTTTTTATCTATAAAGACATATTTTTTCAATATCCTGTCATACGCGAAACGATTAAATAAATGGGTGGTTTGCAGCATGTCTGCCATGTGTTCCCCGACATCATTCAACGAGCTCCCCAGCGGCTCTTTTTGCACCGGCACCCTCCCCGCCGGATGCCAGCACTGCCTCACCGGCGCAAAAATGGTGCTGCTGGTCACCGGACGCTGCCCGGCCGGCTGCTTTTACTGCCCGCTCTCCGAAAAAAAACAGGGGCAGGATGTCATCTACGCCGACGAGCTCCGGGTGCACGACGACGAAGACATCCTGGCGGAGGCAGAGGCGATCGAGGCCTCCGGAACCGGGATCACCGGCGGCGAGCCGCTGCTCGTACCCGACCGGGCGGGCCGCTACATCCGGCTGCTCAAACAGCATTTCGGCCCCGGGCATCACATCCACCTGTACACGGCCCGCATGGACCGGCAGGCCATCCAGCAACTGGCCGACGACGGGCTCGACGAAATACGGCTCCATCCGCCCGTTTCCACATGGAACCAGATAGCGGATACGGCACTGGCCGACATCGCCGCAGACAGCTCCATCCCCGTAGGCATCGAGATCCCGGTGCTCCCCGACATGCGGGCGGAAACCCGGGAGCTGCTGGAAACCGCGGCGGGCTCCGACATCGATTTCGTCAACCTCAACGAGCTCGAGTTCTCCCCCACCAACTACGCGGCCCTCGAACAGCGGGGATACCGGATAAAATCAGATACGTCCAACGCGGTCGACGGCAGCGAAAACATGGCATACGAAATACGGGGATGGAATCTGCCCGTGCCGGTACACTACTGTTCATCGTCCTTCAAAGACGCCGTCCAGCTCCGCCGGCGCCTGGCCCGACGGGCGAGAAACACCGCCAGCCTGTACGACGTGATAACCGACGACGGGACACTGCGCAAGGGAGTCATCGAGGCAGACAGGGACGTGCTCCAGGAACTCCGGCAGCGCTATGACATCGAAGCCGGCATGATGGCCTGGGATGAAGAAAAAGGCCGGATTGAGACAGCGCCGACCGTCGCCGCGTGGCTCGCCGGCAGGGTCCCGTATCGCTGTTTTATCGTTGAGGAGTATCCGACCGCGGACCGGCTGGAGGTCGAACGGGAGCCGCTGTAACCGCTATTTGTCTTTGGCTTTGTCGGCCAGCTTTTTTTTCCGTTCCTTTGCATTCCGGCCCGTGGCTTCCTCGAGAAAATCATTCCATTTTCTGATGACGTCGACGCCACCCTGCATGTCGGGCTGCGGCGTCGTCTCGATGTAAAGGGATTTTCCATCCCGTCTGAGGAATATGGTGCCGATGCCGTCCGCCGTGAACTCGACGCCTTCCTCGACGTCGCCGCTCGCACCGAAGTATTCGTCCAGGAGCTCCGCGACGTCCGGGTGATATCCGCGTTTTATGGAATATTCGCGCATATACTGCACAATACACCGCTCGTTATAAGCATTGTCGTTTTTCGGGAAACGAAGTTAATTTTAAATGCGGGAGCTGTATTAATCGCCATATGTTCGATGCCGCCCGGTCCGCTCATGCGTGTTTTTTGCCTTCCGACGACGGGAGACGGGACGGTACGGCGTGACCGATATCATGCGACGGAAAATACTCGTCCTCGCCATTATTATCTGCCTTGCATGCACGGTGCAGCCGGTGGACGCAGCCGCTGAAACCGGGGTGACGGTAGCGGCACCTTCACATGCGGCTCCGGGCGATGCTTTTACGGTCACCGTCACCGTCGAGCCCGAAGAACCGCTGGGCGGCATGGAATGCGACATCCGGTTCAATGCATCGGTGCTCGAGGTGCAGCAGGTGGAAGCCGGCGAACTGTTCGAGGAATGGTGGAACAGCAGCCTGACCATCGACAACGACAACGGCACCGTCAGCCGGCTGCTCGGGTTCAACTACCAGGGCAACGAAACCGCCACATCGGGCACCTTCGCCGCCGTTACCTTCACCGCGACAGGCGTGGGCAGCGGCTGGATTCAGCTCGCCAACGTCACCCTCTCAGACCCCACGGGCAACGAGTCAGTTCCATCGGTCACCACCAACGACACCGTCATCGTCATAGACGACACAACGCTGCCCGCGCTGAACTATACGCTGTCGCCCACCGCTCCCGACGGAGAAAACGGCTGGTACGTCGGCACCGTCGAGATATCGGTGACCGCGCAGGACGAGCACGGCGTACACAGCATCGGCTACCATGTCGGCAGCGAAGACTGGCAGACCGCGGCAGGCGGCAGCGCCACGTTCACCGTGTCCCAGGACGGAAACCACACCGTATATCTGCGGGCAACGGACGTCGTCGGCAACACGAACACCATGTCGTTCCCGCTCAAGGTGGACACAACCCCGCCGGCGTCGTCATGCTCCGTGCCCGGCAGCACCTGGCGCAACGACCCGGCCGTCACGGTGAGCTGGCAGGCAGCGGACGACGCAGGGCTCCGGGATGTAACGCTGTGGTATCGGCCTGCCTCGGACACTGAGGGCTGGCAGACCGCGTCCCTTGCAGCCGCCAATGGCAGCGCCGACAGCGGCTCAATGCACATAGACATGGCCGGGCTCGACGGCGAAGGGCTGTACCAGTTTGCGGCCAGCGCCTCGGACCGTGCCGGCAACGACGAGGGAACGCCGACGGCAGCGGACTGCGAATGTGGCTATGACGGGTCGCCTCCGACGGCGAATGTGACGCTCACCGGCACGGAGAGAGAACCCGACGTCTACGAGAACAGCGTCACCATCCAGGTAACGGGAGACGACAGTCTGTCGGGCGTCGACTCCGTCGAGTATACGATGGACGGCTCCGACTGGACCACCTACGAAGATGCTTTTACCGTGAACTCTCCGGGAGACCATACGCTGACATACCGGGCCGTTGACATGGCCGGCAACACCGGCGCAAGCCAGTACCGGTCGTTTGAGATAGTAAGCCACCCGGAGCCCGTGGCTGATTTCAGCTACACGGTACAGCAGGACGGCCGCACCGTGTCCTTCACGGACCTTTCACAGGGAGACGTCGACCAGTGGCAGTGGGATTTCGGGGACGGGGACGGCTCATCTGCTCGCAATCCCGACCACGTGTTTCCAGGCAGCGGCACCTACACCGTGACCCTATCCGTATCCGGGCCGGGGGGCAGTGACAGCAAAAGCACGACCGTCCGGCTCCAGAACATGCCCCCTACGGCGGCCTTCTCCGTCACGCCGGAGCATCCCCTGCCCGGCGAGACGATAACCTTCGACGGAGCCGCCTCCTCGGACGGCGACGGCAGCGTGACCGACTGGCAATGGACCTTCGGCGACGGCAGCAGCGGCACCGGCGCGCAGGTAGCGCACAGCTACGAAAGCCCGGGAAACCATACGGTGGTCCTGACCGTGACAGACGACAAGGGAGAAAGCGGCAGCACGCAGCACGTCGTGATGGTCAACGGGGCACCCACCGCGGCGTTCAATGGACCTGAGGAAGTCAACCTCGGGAACATCGGCGTAAGAGTCGGGTTCACTGACGCCTCATATGACGATACCGGACGTATCATCAACTGGACGTGGGACTTCGGCGACGGCACGAACGGCTACGGCCCAAACGTATCCTGTCTCTATACAACGGCGGGGACCTACACGGTGACGCTGCAGGTCACAGACAGCTACGGCGCCACGGGCACCGTCTCCCACAATCTCACCGTACAGCCCAGGTACGAGTTCAGCGTCACCGACATCAGTCATCATGCATCGCTGTTCGGCGCCGACGACGTCACCGTGTCCATCGAAAACACCGGAGCGGAAAGCGCGGAAAACGTGGCATGCACCCTGTCCATCGACGGTAGCCCCATCGAAACGAAGCAAACCAGCCAGCTGGCGTCGGATGGAACAGCCACGCTGTCGTTCACCGTCGACGTCTCGCCGCTGCGCAGCCATACTATCCGGGCCGTGGTCGACCCGGACAATGCCTTTCCCGAGGGAGACGAGACAGACAACGACATGAGCGTCGACGTACCCATGAGCTGGCTGCTCATCGCGCTGCTGGCGACGGGTATTGCAGCCATCGCCGGCGTCGCCGTGTTCCTCTACCGGCGGCGGCAAAAGCAGCCGATGAAGGCGGCGCGTCACCGGCAGGTACAGGTGGAGGACGGACGGCAGATACAGCGCTGCTTCGTCTGCCGGGGGAAGTTGAAGGCCGACGCCGCTGCCGTGCAATGCGAATGCGGGAACATCTTTCATCGGAGCTGCGCGAAGCGGGTCGGGGAGTGCCCGGACTGCGGCCGGGAGCTCGATGTCAGCCAGACGGCGGATGCATAGGAGCGTGCCGGGTGATGTTTTGAAGGACGGCGATTCCGTCCGAAGTCCATGGGGATATAAGGATTCCGTATCTGGGAGGGCTGGAGGCCCGATGAACGTCATGGGGGCAACCCGTCATTTGAAATCAGAGGTACCCGGGCCTTACGACGGTCCAGCGGCTATCTCCCTGCTGGCCCTACCAAATTAAGCAACATTTATATAACCTCCTCTGATGTAACCATGAACGCATGCGATTGAGGAGTGATGGATGGGACGAGCATGGGATTTTTAGATAGTATCAAGGCAGCCTTCCGGTCGCTGTTCGGTGCAAAGCAGGTGCGCATCGGCATCTACGGGCCGCCGAATGCGGGGAAGACCACGCTGGCCAACCGTATCAGCCGGGATTGGAGCGGCGACGTCGTCGGCTCGGTGTCCGAGGTGCCGCACGAGACAAGGCGGGCCCAGCAGAAAAAGGGGATACAGGTCGGCGGCGACGGCAACGCGCTCACCATCGACATCATCGACACTCCGGGTATTGCCACCAAGGTGGACTTCCATGATTTCATGGAGCACGGCTTGGACGAGGAGGATTCGAAGCAGCGGGCCAAGGAGGCCACGGAGGGTGTCATCGAGGCCATCCGGTGGCTGGACAACGTGGACGGTGTCATATTGCTGATGGACAGCACCCGGAATCCGTTCACCCAGGTCAACGTGACCATCATCGGGAATCTGGAGGCCAGGGAGCTGCCCGTGCTCATCGCGGCCAACAAGATAGACCTGGACGGTTCGACACCCGCCACGATAAAATCGGCGTTTTCGCAGCATCAGGTCATCCCTATCTCGGCGTTGACCGGCCACAACATCGACATGCTGTACGAGACCATAGTGGACGTGTTCGGCAGGGGAGGCCGATAGCATGGATGAGGCAGGCGTCAACCTTATCTCGTCGCACATGCTTGACGGCATGTCCACCGAGGAAAAGCTTGATTTCATATTGGAGGAGGTCCGGCAGGGCGAGGTGCTCGTGCTGGAGCGGGGGCTGACCCCGGACGAGCAGAGCCGGCTCATCGAGCGGACCATGGGGGATATCGACCCGGACAGCGAGGACGGCGGCGAGTTCATCGGCATCGAGATGGAGGGCTACCGCGACGACGGCCGGCCCACCTGGCTGCAGAAATTGCTGGGCAAGATACGGCCGCCGCGTATGACCCTCATCGGGCCGGCCAACAAGCTCAAGACCATCCATAAGGACGACGACGTCATCAAGACCATTATCCTGGGGAAATAAGATGCCACATCAGTGTCTCAACTGCGGCAAGATATTCGAGAAAGGCAGCCCGCATCTCCTCAAGGGCTGCCCTGAATGCGGCGGTAAAAAGTTTTTTTACACCAAGCAGCCGCTCAGCAGCGAGGAACGAGAACGCCTGCTGGAAAAAGAAAAAGTGGAACTCGACGCCGTTGCCCACATCGTTGAGGAGCGCGAAGATGAGGAGGAGGAATGGCTGCACATTCAGCCCGACAACATCAGGGACATCCTCCGTGACATCCAGGAGAAAAAAGAGCAGGTGACAGCGGAAATCGAGCAGGAAAGCGGCAAGGTGGAAAGCATCGACGTCGACGACCCCGGCAGGTACCGCATCAACGTCAAACGCCTGCTCGACGACGAATCGGTCATCATTCACAAGGACGGCAGCTACCTCATCCATCTGCCGTCGCTGTTCACCGGCAGAGAGCACAGGGAGAAGTAATATATATCCCGGGTGGATGCGCTATATCGATGAGCCGCGAACAAGACATCACCCGGTGTATCGTCCAGGAGTTCACCGAGCGTTTTCTGGAGTCGACGAGCATGGACGTCGCCGTCGTGGGTGCCGGCCCCTCGGGGCTGACCGCGGCGCGGTATCTGGCGGAGGACGGCATGGACGTCTGCGTGTTCGAGCGAAAGCTGTCCCCGGGCGGCGGAATGTGGGGCGGGGGCATGAACTTCCCGGTTATCGTGGTCGAGGAGGACAGCACCGCCATATTGGATGAGGTGGGCGTTCGCTACCGGGAGCGCGACGGCTACTTTATCGCGGATGCGGTGGAGGCCACGGCGAAGATTATTAGCGGTGCGGTTGACGCCGGCGCCCGTGTGTTCAACGCCATGACCGTGGAGGACGTGATGGCGACCGAGGACAAGGTCTGCGGCGTGGTGGTCAACTGGACCGGGGTGCTGATGTCAGGGATGCATGTCGACCCATTGTCGATGGAGGCACGGGCAGTGGTCGACGGTACGGGGCATCCCTCGGAGATATGCCGCATCGTGGAAAGCAAGCTCGGCCTCAAGACGCCGACGGGCAGGGTGGAAGGAGAAAAATGTATGTGGGCCGACGAGGGCGAGCGGCTGACCGTCGAGCATGCCGGCGAGGTGTACCCCGGCCTGTATACCACGGGTATGGCGTCCAACGCCGTCATGGGCTCCCCGCGGATGGGTCCCATCTTTGGCGGAATGCTCCGCTCCGGTAAAAAAGTCGCGGAGATGATTCTTGAGACGTTTTAGCGCCGCTTGACCTCTATCTGGTCGTTGGCGTAGATGCGCATGCCGTCCTTGGCCGCTATCGTGGAGATGCCGGTCTGCTCCGCGATCCAGGTTGCCTGCCTGGCGGCCCGGGGAATGGTTTTCATGCCCATATGGGTGAGGATGGCAAACTCCGGCTGCACCTCGCCGATGAGCTGCGCCGCGTCCTCCGTCGACAGATGAAAGGGAATGCGATGCTCGAGGGGGCGGGTCATGCAGACCACCAGGATGCGGGCATCGCTATGCGCATCGGCCAGGCCGTCGAAATATTCGGTGTCGCTGGTGTAGGAGACGATACCGCCGTTGAGATGCATTTTGAAGCCCACGGTCGTCTCGTCGGAGTGACGCGTGGGGGTCGCCTCGATGGTGTACCATTCCTTGAGGCTGAAGCGGTCGCCCGGCTCCGCCGAGGCCACGGTTTTCGGCAGCCCCTGATGGTAATGTGACAAGGGGCTGTAGTCGGGTGTGCCGTGCAGGACGCTGTGGCTGCCGATCAGGGTGCCCCGCCGCCGGTTGCCGCCCATGGTCATCGCCTCGGTCAGGATTTCCGCGTCGGAATAATGGTCAGGGTGGCAGTGGGACACCAGGACGGCGTCGGTCTGCGTCGGGTCGAGGCCCAGCTCATGCAGTTTGACCAGCGCCCCGGGCCCCGGATCGATGTGGATGAGGATGCCACGGTCGGCGACGTATATGCCGCCCGTGCCGCGTTTTTGGAGAATGGTGGCGAAACGGCCGCCACCTGTCCCCAAGAAGGTGAGCTTCGTCATGAAAACCTATATACCCATCTCACTATTATAGTTTGGTGATAGCGTGCTGGATGTGCTTTCCCTCATTATAGGATTTGTGGTGGGCATCATAGCGGTTTCCATCGCTATAGAGCTCGGATGGAAAAAGCAGGGCCCCACGAAAACGTACAAGATGGCCACCCGATGGTCGCTCAACGAGCTGCACCGCCCAAAAATCGTGGCGGAAAAACTCAAGATGGACGTGCCACAGCACGCCGACATCGTCGTCAAAGCCAGGACCAGCTTTGCCAAGGATGCCCACGAAAACCCCGGCGTGACGGGCAACTTCGCCATCGGAGACGGCAAAGCGCTTGTCTTCGCCGGGGAAATCCATCCCGGCCAGATTGCGTTCCGCACCGTCGATGACGGCATCGTCAGGCGGCTGCACGAGCACTTCCGGGAGTACAGCACGGAGCCCGGCGAGCAAAAAGGAATGGCATCCGCCAGGGGAGGCGTCACCATGCGGGGGATGGCCAAGGCCGTCGTCCCCTACCGGGACCAGTATCTCGTCCGGCTGTCCACCACCGAGGGTGTCAGGGGCGTGCTGGTCAACGAGCGCCTCGACCTGGAGGGCAAGATGATAGAGGTGGAGGGAGAGCTCGTGGGCGACGACAGGCCGTTCATCAAACCGTATCACCTGGAAACCCTGGAGTAATATGTCCGTTCTCATAAGGGACGCCGTCATTCTCACCCAGAACGAGCGCCGCGCTATAGAGCGAGGCGACGTCTACATAGAGGACGGCCGCATCGCCGAGGTGTCCCCGCGTGTCGCCACCGAGGCGGACTACGTGATAACCGGCGAGAAGCTGGTGATGCCGGGGCTGGTCAACACGCATACCCATCTTCCCATGGTGCTGCTGCGCGGCTACGGCGACGACCTGCCGCTGGAGCGGTGGCTGCAGGAGCGCATCTGGCCCGTGGAAGGGCGGCTCACCGAACGGCTCGTCAAGGCGGGAACCCGGCTCGCGTTGCTCGAGATGATAGCCGGGGGCACCACCTGCCTGGCCGACATGTATTTCTTCGAGGATGCCATCGCCGAGGTCTGCAGCCAGATGTATATGCGCTCGTATCCCGGTTTTTCCATCATCGACTTCGACACCGCGGAGATGACCAGCGAGGAGATGCTGCCGGCCTGCGAGCGCTTCATCCGGAGATGGCGGGACAGCCACCTGGTCACGCCCGTGGTGGCCCCGCATTCGGCCTATTCATGCTCCGGGGAGCGACTGCAGGCATCAGCGGAGCTGGCGAAGCAGTACGGGGTGCCCTTGCATACGCATTGCTCGGAGACGCGGCAGGAGGTCTACGACGTCGAGGAACGCCATGGACGGCGGCCGTTGGCCCAGCTGGCTGAGCACGGGATGCTGACCGGGCGAACCATGCTCGCGCACTGCGGATGGATTACCAAGCAGGAGGTCAGGGACATCGCCGCTGCCGGCGCGGCGGTCTCGCACAACCCGGTGAGCAACATGAAGCTCGGCACGGGCGGGTTCACCCCGCTGCCGGAGCTTCGCGAGGGGGGAGCGCCGGTGACGCTGGGCACGGACGGCGCGGCGAGCAACAACACGCTGTCCATGCTGGAGACCATGAAGTATGCGGCGCTCATCCACAAGCAGCACCGGTGGGATGCCACCGTGGTTCCCGCGCAGCGGGTGCTCGACATGGCGACCTGCGCTGCTGCGGCATGGCTGGGCATCGACGGCGGCATCGTGGAGGGCAACGCGGCCGATGTGACCGTGCTCGATCTGGACATGCCGGGCATGACGCCGCTGCACGACCCGGTGTCGCAGGTGGTCTACGCCGCTGGCGACGGCGCGGTTTCGTCGACCATCGTCGCCGGCCGGCCGGTGATGCTCGAGCGGGAGTTCCTGTATGCCGACGCAGACGCGGTCATGGCGGAGGTGCAGGCCGCCGCCGACGAGTTGACCGCCGGGCAATAACCAGGACGCATCTGCCTGTATATCCCGCATCGCGTTGTTCACCGCCAGGTGAACGATTTCGATGTTTCTTTAAAACCAGAGGGCGTTAAACATCCGTGCGGTCCTCCCGCCGCTGCCTGCCGATACCGGCGGGCGGTTTTCACGTGGGCCTCTTGTGACGGCGGGAGGGCCGTCATGCTCAACGGGCGGCGGTGCATTTTTATCGGCCGGCCCGGTATACACTGGATGATTCGGGACTGCACGCCCGACGACCTGCCGGCGGTGATGGACATCGAGCAGCGTTCCTTCGCCCATCCCTACACCAGATACGTCTTCGAGAAATACCTGCGGGCCACGTTCCTGGTCCTGGAAACGCAGCGCATCGTGGGCTACGTCATCGGGGTGAAGATGGGGTGCAAGGGTATCATCATTTCGCTGGCCGTCCATCCCGGGCATCGCCGCCGGGGGTACGGCAGCCGGCTTGTCCGGGCGCTCGTGGAGCGGCTCGATGCCTCGGTGCTCGAAGTGCAGGTCAGGCGGAGCAACATGGGCGCGCAGCGGTTTTACAACGCGGTCGGATTCCAAAAAAGCCACGTGGTGCCCGGCTACTATGGCAACGGCGAGGATGCCGTCATCATGATACAGCGAGCAGGATAAAAAAAGGTTTTTTTCTCCCGCGATTATTCGGCTGCGGGAGCGATGAGGAGAACGGTGAGGCCGATGGCCACGAACAGGCCGCCCAGCATGATATATGGGTCAGAAAACGACAGGCTGCCGACGGCGCCGGACGCAATCCCGTATGCCAGGATGACACCTCCGAGGATGAGGGCGAACAGGCCCGGCATAACGGCCGCCAGGGTTTTCTTCATCTAAAAAAGTCCTCCGTCGTAAAAAGAAACAGGTCACCCGGAGAGGTCGATGATGGCCTGGGCGATGTCGCCGTCCGCCTCCTTCAGGGCTGCCCGTGCCTCCTCAGGGCTCTTCCCGGTTTTTTCTGCCACGAGCGTGACGTCGTCCTCGCTCATGCGGTCGACGACCTCGGCGGTGCCCGTCACCTGATAGGTCTTGTCTCCCTTGACCTCCATGACGTTGACCTCGGCGTCGGCAAAGCGGTATTCTTTGTCAGCCGTACGAATAACGACCTCCTCGACCCCTTCCAGCTGGTCCATGGACATGCCCATCTGGCGCATGAGCTTCTGCAGCTGCTTGGGGTTCATGT
>CAZQNC010000030.1:0-9025 GCA_964594625.1 uncultured Thermoplasmatales archaeon
GCACCTGCAGCTCGGGCGGGCTGTCATCGACGTAATGGGTCTGGTTGACGATGCGCGTGTTGCCAAGGATGTCCGTCGCTCTTATCTCAAGATAATGGACGCATTCCTCGGTGAAGTTGAACGGCTCTGTATAGGTCATCCAGTCGGTCCAGGTACCGTTCCACCAGATGCGGTATTCGAGCGTGTCGAGGCCGACGCCGCCCATGCAGCCCTCATCCCAGGAGGACAGGTTGAAGAACGCCTCGGTGGTGACGTGCGTCTCGTGGAGGTAATCCCATGTGTTCTCGTCACTATACTCAGCATACATATCGTGCGGTGAATACGGATGGACAGGATAGTATTCTATCTTGAACATCATGTCCCAGTCGTCGTACCACGTGCCGTTGATGGAGGCGTTGCCGTCCGGGTAGGGATTACTGTCGCTGGCATTCCACATCAGTTCCGTATACTGGTCGGTGGTCACCCGGAGCCAGTACTGCTCGTCGTGCTCCGTCCATACTCGCTCATCGAAGTGAAGTTGCACCCAGCCAGCGTACTCGCCGGTCGGTATTTCCTCGGTGGTCGCTATCGGCGACTGGTCTCCCAGGTCGTCCCAGAGCTCAACGTATGCGCCCTCTTCAACGGTGCCGTCGAGGTAGACGCTGACCGCATCGATGTAGCTCCACGGTGCCTGGAAACTCTGATAGACCGCGCTATCAATCGGTTCGCTATATGGTAACAGCGTGTCATTGACGTAAGCTGCGTTGTTATTCTCAGTCTGTTCGGTACCAACGACTTTGTGGATGTACTTGTGAATCGCCGGGGGCTTGCAGTCGACCATGTCCTTTTCCTTGAAGGTATAGTTGTTGCCGACGTAGTCGACCGCCCATATCTCGGGCTCATGGAAACAGTCCTCACTGAATGAATAATTGAACAATATCTCGCCGTTGACCTCTCCATCTAGGTCGAGTTCGCCGCCGTCCTCGACGATGACGGTGTCGATCGGGGTGAAATCCTGCACGTCGCCCTGCGGGACACGGGTCTCATTCCAGTACACCGTCATCCCGAATTTCCACACGCCGACCCCGCCGGCGCATCCGTCGTCGGTAATATGGAATGTGATATTCGTGGAGCAGTTGAGCCACGTCCAGTTTGTCGCGCCGTAGTATCCCTCGCCGATATGCTTGGGTTCACCGATGGTCTTGTTTATAGTAGGATCGGTCATGTCAACGGCGATGTCGAGCGACTTCTGGGCATCTTGATGCCCGAGGTAATCCACGGTGTCCCATTTTATCTCATGGAAGCACTCCTCGTCGAAGTGCAGCTCCGCAGAGATATATCCCACGCGCTTGTCCATATCGTTCTCGTCGTTGTCGTGGATGCTCACCGTCTCTAGTTTCTCGTAATCATTTGGCGTATCTTCGCTCCACCATACCGAGTAGTTGAGCCATTCCACGCCAGCCGCGCACGGGACGTCTACCATGTCGGTAGCGTTGATCCACACCGGTGTGCATGACTTGATGGATTCATAGAACTCGCCGTCGTATTCAATGGATGATGTGGGGGAGCCAAGCTCTATCGTGCTATCTGGCGCCGTGGTGTCCACGCAGTGACGCTGCTCGTTCAACGGCTCGCTGTTGGTACCGTTTTCCGCGCGGAATGCGAGGTCGTACCATCCGTCATTGTAATCAAGCGTGAAGGACGGGAAAGTGTCCTCATAGTAATTCCAGTCGGTGGCGTTTGATATATTGTATTGTATGGTATTATAGCCGCCGGTGGCCGTCATGGCGAACGGCGTGGTGTTGGTGACGTAGTTGTGCTTTATGCCGTAGTGCCAGGAGTGGTCGCCGCTGTTGCTGCGGTGGTCGGCGACGTTCCAGAGGCCTGTATAGGTCCAGTTGCCTGTACCAGCTTCCATATCGTCGCTGAACGGGATGTCGCCGCCAAATTCCTGTATCTCAATATCGTCGATGTACCAGCCCTCCCAGCAGTTGTGATCAGCGGTGCCGCTGTCAAATTTGAAGATGATACGCACGTTGTCCGCCGGCACGTATTGAGAGATGTCGTACTCGTGGTCGTTCCAGGTGAGCGGCAGCGTGTTGAACCCGGCTGAGCCGCAGAAGGAATAGCTATCTCCCTCCGCCGGGTTGGACGGGTTGAGCTCTTCCAGCGTGTGACGGGTGAAGCCCGAGTCGTTCGATATCATGACCTCCATGGTATCGTACATCTCCGGGTTGACCGACTCTATCTGCCACAGCGTCGAAAAGGACAGGGTGGCCACATTTTCGGTGATGTTGATGTTCTCCGATACCAGCCAGCCCTCGTTGGCCGTACCGTTACAATAATTGTACTTGTTGAATTGCGGGTCGCCGATGGTCTTCGTGGTTTCCGGGGTGCCGAAGGTGATGTTCAGCCAGAGTCGTCCCGTCGCGTTCCAGTATGATTCGTTCAGGATGGTCGCGTTTCTCCCGCTATCGGTGTCATTGTAGGCGTAGCCGATGAGCGTGTCACCGTCGTACCAGGTTCTCCACGGCTGGCCACCGGCGGTGCCGAGGGTAACCGCGTAGTCACCGTTTATGTCGGTGACATCCCAGTCCATGTCCCCTGTTTCCTTGTCTCTCACTACGACGGTGGCGCCGGCCACAGGATCCCCCTGCGAGTCATAGACCGTTCCCCCAATGGGCAACTGGTCCTGATTGGCCTCAGCCTGCCCGATAAAGAGCAACGAACCCGCTGCTGCGATCATCATCGCGGTAATCGCGATAACCGCGATGGTCTTCTTCTGATTCAAAATACCTTTTCCAGTGTGTGCATTACTCATTTTATTCCTCCTTATTTTTATGCATCCGCATATTTGTTAGTTAGGAATATGCTCATTCTTTATATAAATTTCTATATTTTTGTCTGCCCCCTATCTGGGCCAGTACCATGCCACCAGAGAGAGGTCGAGTATGTTTATCACGCCGTCGGCATTTAAATCCGCATCATAATTGTAGGCGTCCTCGCCTTCCCGCTCCTGCCAGTGCAATGATATATTGACGAAATCAACGACGTTGATGGTTCCGTCCCCGTTGCAGTCCGGCGAGAAGATGCGCACGAGCGCGTCAGCGTCACCATCATGCTGTTCCTGATGACCGAGGTAATCAACGGCGACCACGCGGAGCTGATAAAAGCCCGTATGCGCTGAGAAGACGAACTCGTAGGGCGACCCGGTGCTGCTGGAAACCAGTGACCAGTCGCTCCAGGTCGCGTTGTCATGGCTGAACCGCATTGAGAACTCGACGGAGGCGATGCCGCTGCCAATGTCTGTCGCATTCCCTCTCAGAGTGCATGACTCGCACATCAGGAACGGCAGGTCGTCCAAAGACGTTGAAGGCGACGTGGCATCAAGCAAAAAGGATGCACTGTGGACGGCCGTTTTTGTCCCGTAGAATTCGATGGTGCCGTTGCCGTGTGCGCACCCGTGCTCCGCCAGGGTAAATGTGCCCTCGTACGGGATATAACTGCCATTGTCTCCGCTGCCGGTACCTGGAGATGGGGTCCAGCTCCCGTTGTTGTAAATCCTGTAATATATGTCGGGTGGCGGAGAGAGATGAGCAGAAATGGTGACCGGCGTAGCAGGTGAGACCCATGGCCCATGCTGGGGGTCCCCGAAGCCGATGGTCAGGGAGAGATTGTTGTAGCAGCCTGTATCATGTCCATCGATGGGTTCGTCATTACCCAGGCAGTCGACGGCCTTCGAGGCAAATCGATAGTAGCCGTGGCCCTCATCTGGGTCGAAGGAGACCGTCCATGGTGGGACATCATATCGGCTGGCCGCGGGGACGTCCCACGTCTCGTACAGGCGCCATTCGCTAAACGTGACGTTATCTTCGCTGTATTTGTAATAGAGCGCAAGGGTGTCAACGCCGCATCCCTGGCCGGCGGGGCCATCCGACACATCTCCGACGGTCACGGTGAAGGGGGCCTCCTGCTCAAAGGGATGAATGTTCTGTATCTCCGAAGCAGGGGAAGTGCAGTCGACCACGATCTTTTGCTTGGACGTCGCGTTGGTGCCCGCGGAGTCGAGGGCCCAGTACACCACTTCGTAAAAGCCCTCCTGCGGAAAACTGAAATTAAAGGAGATGACACCCTCGGCATCCGCGGCGTCAAGAGGGCCGCCATCCTCGACGACCACGGTGTCAATGAGGGTGAAATACTGTGAGTCACCCTGCTGGACACGGATTTCGTTCCAGTAGACGTGGATGCCCAGTTGCTCGGCGCCGACGCCTCCGCCGCAGCCGCCGTCGGTGGCGTTGAGCCACAGCGAGGTGTTGCAGGCAGCCCATGTCCAGGTGGTGGCATTCGAGGGGTCGGAGCCGACGTAGTATGGGTCGCCAAGGGTGCTGTTGACCGAGGGAGCCGTGCCATCTACCGCGATATCGGCTGTGTGCTCAGGCGAGGAGTTGTTGGCGTAATCAGATGCTTTCCATTGTATCTCGTGGAAGCATTCCTCGTCGAAATGGAGCTCTGCCGAAATGTAGCCGGTTCGCGCATCGCTGTCGTGTGCTCCGTTGTCGCTGACGGTGATTGTATCAATACGTGTATAGGTACCGGGCGCCGTTTCGTTCCACCAGACGGATACGTTGAGCCACGCGACGCCCGTGCCGTTTCCGTCGCTGGCATTTATCCATATGGGCGTATCTGAGGCAATAGCAGGATAGGTAACTCCGCCGTATGAGAGATTTCCGGACGGCTTCCCGATTGCCAGCGTGCAATATGGCGGTGTCGCGTCGCCCTCGGAAATGTTGATGGAATGGAGGTCGCTCCAGTTGCTCCGCATGCCCCATTCGTCCTCGGCCATAACCTGGATGGAATACTGTCCCGTCATGTTCCACGAATAGGTGTGTGCAGCCGTTTCCCCCGACGGAACGAGGGCGGTCCAGTTGTCCACCTCGCCGTCGCTGTCCCAGTCGAAGCCGTATCGAACGGAGTGGTTGTTCGGGTCGGTGG
This sequence comes from uncultured Thermoplasmatales archaeon, assembly GCA_964594625.1. GTDB lineage: Archaea > Thermoplasmatota > E2 > UBA202 > DSCA01 > CAZESS01. Next base: position 4,972 of record CAZQNC010000030.1, read on the forward strand.
ACGATGCTGAAAACGTGTACGAAACGTTGGGAGAACCCTCCGCCGGACCGCTCAGAGACGGTATCGCCGGAGGGCGGTTGTTGCTCACCGTCACATTGATTGATGTGGCGTTTGAGAGGAAGCCGTCGGACACTCTGGCGTGGATGGTGTGGTTTCCGTCGGGTACGGTGGTCGTGTTCCATGCATACTCCCATGTGGTGGTGCCGGTCGCGGTCGTCCAGGTGCCCTCGTCTATTTTTATTTCAACGGTCTGCAGCGTGTCATTTCCGTTTTCATCGCCGGCCGTCCCCGCCACGGTAACCGTGCCGTTGCATTCGGTTCCCTCGCCGGGCGTGCTTATCGAGATATGCGGCCGATGGTTCTCCACGAACCGGGCGACAATCGTTTTATCATCGTCCATGGCAACGGTGACGGGGTTGTCCTCTGCTTTGGCTGCCGGGACGTCGCCGCTCCAGTTGTGGAACAGGTAATCGGGGGAGCAGGTGGCGGTCGCCGTTACGTTCGTTCCGGCGTCGTATGTCCCGCCGTCGGGGTCCAGCGTGACGGTGCCCACGTCGTCCGGCGACGTTTCCGCTGTCAGGGTGTACTTCTGGCTGATGGTAACCGTCCTGGCGTTGCTCCAGCCGCTGGTCTTTCCGGCTGTATCGCGCGCCCGCACCTTCACCTCATATGTGCCCGGACTGGACCATGCATGGCTGGCAGTCGCCGTAGCACCGGATGATTTGTACGATGTCCATTCAATGCTACTGCCGTCATCCCAGTCGAATCCATACTGGACGTCGTCTCCGTCAGGGTCAGATGCTTGGGTTGAGTAGTCGTATGTGGCGTTGATGTCGCCCTCCGACGGGCCCGAGGGGCGAGATGGCGTCCCGGGCGGTTCGCTGTCCCGGGTGGTAAAACGCCACTCGGCCGATTGATTGGTATACGTTCCATCGGTGACGTTTGCATACCACGTATAGGTCGTGTCATACGCGGATGCTTCGCTCCATACCACGGATGCGGTGCCGTTGGGCACGTTGGTGGCAGTGCCAATCAGGCTGCCGTCGCTGGCATTGTAAAAGGTAACGTCCATGGAATCGCCATTCGGGTCGGAGACGTTAACAGCGAGGGCAGGAGATGGCTCAACGCCGGTGGCACCATCCGCCGGCGATGGATTGACAGGCTGCTCCGGAGGATAGTTCGGCTGACACTCCTCCAGTGAGATATCAAAATCGAGGCCGCCTTTGCTTTTATCAATAAGCTTCTGGTCCTCACCACAGTAATAGGTACCTCCCTCTTGATAGGTGACTTCAACTTTTACGGGGTCACCATCATCCCAGTTGTCCTTATATGGCGAATTATCAAGATTGACCTGATACGTTCCATCACCATATCCTGGTGCGTACTCATATAAAAGGTCAGGATGGAGAGGGAGTGTGACTAAGACATCTGCACCATCCACTGGGGCATCCTCCAGCGTAACGGTTACAGTCACAGGAAATGGGAGGCCAGGAGCTTCTGAAGCGGGCACATAAAATGTAAAAACGAAAAGCAGGGCGAGTAGCACGCAGCCGAGTTTCCTCCCCATACCCGTCATGTTAGTTATTAATGGTGGTGCGTCTTTTAAGTATTGCGAGGAAGGCAACAACGCCTATAAGCGACGGGGCGAGAAAACCGGGGGTATCGTTTCCCGTGCCATCGGTCGTGTTGTCGGTGGCATTGTCACCGGTATTGTCATCTGAAGAGGTATTATCCGCAGGGGCAACCTCTATGATTGACGACGTGCTTTTTGTGAACGAGTGACAATAAGCGGTCAAGGTAACAGTATAGGTGCCAGCCTCCGCATATATGTGCATCGGGTTCTCTCCGGTACTGGCATTGCCGTCGCCAAACTGCCAGGCATACTGTGTTATCCGGCCGGTTGACGTCGATGTGAATGAAACATTTTCTCCCGCCACGGGCTGCTGCGGACTGACCGTAAAATCTATGGTGAATGAGAGAGTGGCGGTGATGGATGTCCATATGGGAAGATTTTGCAGGTCTTCCTCGGCGATGGTGAACGAAGTGCTGCCTTCTAAACATGCATATTGTCCCGTCCCCTCCAGGCGGGCTGTCATGGTATCCCCAACCTCCCACAGGTAGGTGTCTCCGGTCAAATTGCCAAAGGTGACGACGAACGCGCCGTCAGCATCGGTGGTAGTGTGCTGCACGTCACCGGTTCGTTCGTTGGTGACCGACACCGCGATATCGGAGACGGCATCTCCTTTATAGGTGGCAGTGCCGGCAATGGGCAACGGTTCGCTCCGGGCCTGAACCGAGGGCTGCAGAGCCATAGCACCTAAAATGAGGGTACATACCAGCAGAAACCGTATTTTAGGGTGGATACTCATCATAGTTGCTCCTACTTTCTAGATACAACATCTCGGCCATTTATAAATGTTCGTTCTTTCACGACATACTTACCCCTCCAAACTTATGCAATAAAGAGTAAAAAAAGAGGGGAAAAGAGATTACGGCGGAGGCAGGGAGAGCATGTCTCTTCCGCCGTCCCAGTATATCGCAGGAGCCTCCGGCCTGAAGACCACGACGCATTCACCGGTCGGAATGTCGAAACTCAGTACCGGGCTTGAACCCGATGTATACGAGGGTTCAAACCATCTTTGGGCAGTGGCGTTCCACTTTGACATGACTGTTGCACCAGAAATGTTCCCAGTGAGATTCTTCGCCGTGGTGTCCTCGATGTTTGCCCATCCCAAGAAATTATAGCCAGCCTTCAGCGTCAGATTGATGTCATCGTACTCGTGCAGGCAGCCCTCCATGTAAAGCGACGAGATGTTGTGCTTGACGAAGACCCAGTAGCTCTCTCCAGGCACGATGGAGAAATTATGGTCTTCCGAGCCTCCGGCAATGTAGCTGTAGTATCGCTGCGTATCTCTGTCCCATCGCACGACGACCGTACAGGCATCAGGCGAAAACTGGTTGATGTAGTTCACCAGGTCACCGGCTCGCCGGATGCCGGGTTGCTTCACCGGAACGGTGACGAAGTTCCATCCGGTCGTGTTATGCCAGAGGTCAAATGTATGGTTATATGAAACAGACAGTCGGGCCTTCGGTTCCGTTGTTGCATTCGGCGGGTACGGCTCATGCTGGCCTAGATTGTCATACGCTGCAGTGTAGAACTGATAGTAGCCCGAACCATTCGGGGCGTCAAATGACCATTCCCACGACAATACCTCATCACGGCCCATGGAGAACCACTGGGTGAAGGTGTTGTTGTACCGGGCATAGCGGTACCACATCGTCACGTTGGCCACGCCAGAAGCACATTCCTCGGGATAATCCGTTGCATCTGCCCCGATAGGTAACGGATTCGATGCGGTAACGTTCTGGCAGTATTCATCAAAGCTCAGATTGCTCTCCGGCGGCGAATTGTCCACGTAGATGGTGAGGTTAACGGTATTATAATTGCCCAGGCAGTCATAGGCCGTCACGTTTAGCCAATGTTGGCATTCCTCGGTATACGAGAACGATGTCTCATAGGCGAGTGGCGCATCCTCATCATGGATAATGTTCCATCCTGTGCCGTTGTTCCACATCACTGTCATATTCTGGCAACAGCCAGAGTCAGTGACGTTGAGAGTGATAGGCGTAGAGAAGTTTACCCAATAATCTGGTGTGCCATCTCCTGTTACATTCGGATTTCCTATCTCAATGTCGATGGCTGGGGTGGTATCATCAACGTTGAACGTGCTATTATAGTAGGTCACATGGCCAAGACAGTCATAGGCCGTCACGTTCAACCAGTGCTCGCACTCCTCAGCGAACTGGAACACTTCCGAGAACGACTGATTGGACGACGTATTCCACCAGTTCCATCCCGTGCCATTATTCCACTTCACCGTCAGATTCCCACAGCAGCCGTCATCGACAACATCGATGGTGATGTCCGTAGCCGTGGTCACACAATAATCCGCCGTTCCATCAGCACAGTTCGGATGATCCACCGTGACATCTATCGCCGGGGTGGTATCATCAACGTTGAACGTGCTATTATAGTAGGTCACATGGCCAAGAC
>CAZQNC010000030.1:9125-13499 GCA_964594625.1 uncultured Thermoplasmatales archaeon
TGGTGATGTCCGTAGCCGTGGTCACACAATAATCCGCCGTTCCATCAGCACAGTTAGAATCTCCCACCGTGACATCTATCGCCGGGGCCGTGTCATCAACATAAACAGTGGTGTTATGATAATCGCCCAGGGGCCATCGGTTGCCGAGACCATCCTCAACCCAGTAACCGACGATATGCTCACATTCTTCATCGATAGTAAAGGAAACGTTGTCGTCGGTCGATGTGTCACTCATTATCTGCGTACCGCCAGCATCCCAGACAGCCCAGTGGATGGATTTCACGCCGGATGCACATCCTCGTGTCCAGTTTGCCGAGATGTTATCGAAGTCGGTGTAATAGACATCTGGATGCATTTCCACTCCGAAATGCGCCCACTCTGACGGTTCTACCACATGCAGCGGTTCATTCCATGCCACTTCGACGCCATAGGAGGTATCATTCATATATGGCGGGGTGCCCCATCCATCGTACCATACGGTACCGTTTGGCGTGAGATATTTGGTCGGCTCTCCTGAAGGATTATAGAAATCAAGAATGTCGCTCGTGGCAAAGGTTTCCCCGGTGGCGTTCCGGAATTGCAGCTCAAAGTCGTTAGCTTCGACGCTACCGTTGTTTTTGATTTCAAAGCCGACGAGCTCTTGCTGTATATCGCCACTGGCATCAACGGTTGCCTCCGCTATGAAACGTGCAAGAACAACATCGGGGTTACTCGTCCACGAAATGGTATAGCGGATTAAAGAAACATTATGTCCGTCCGGCATAATGTGGGGAGATTGGAGATACCTCGCAGAATCAGATAGAGTTGCAGTAGCCGGGGAATGCCAATTTAAACCTTCCAGTTCTAACCAGGTTAAATCATCTACAGAATAAGGACTTGCAGTACTGTTCCACTCCGCTTCAATTTCAATAGGCCTTTCCCCAAAATAGTAGATATACCAGTTAACGTCATCAGTATTATAATTGGTCGCAAACGGCCATGCGATGGGGATGGTGCCGGGGAGCGTCATTGAGTCGGGTAGGTCGGTGGCGTTGATGAACAGCGGGGTATTCCGGGTGATGTATGAATTGCCGGCGTAGGAACAGGAGGGCGCGCCGAATACGAGTGTCGATTCGGGCGTCGCGTTGTCAACGTAAAAGGTCGTATTGTGGTACCCGGCAGGAGGATAACGATTGCCGTAGCTGTTGTTCACGTAATATTCAAGATAATGGGTGCAGTTGTCCGAGAAAACATCAGAAATAAAGATGTCATCGCTGGCGGCGTCTATAGACTGGTTTACCCAGCCGTTCCAGCCGGAGGTGGCATAGCCGGTGCCGCACCAGAAGACGCGGTAGTGGAGGGTCCATGTGCCCGCCATCGTGTCGTTGATGGTGAAATAGACCGGCGTGGTACCGTTTATGAGGTGGCGGGCGTCCGACAGGTTGTATGAAGGTGTTCCCATACGGAGTGTCGTCGGGGCGGGATCCTGAGTGATTCCGGACCCGGTCGGAGATGGAGTGGACTCCGACGTAAAGTCACGGGTGTTGTTGTCGGTGTCCTGACAGCCTGGCCATCCATAGCCGTATCCGTAGCCGGTATCCGAGACAAGGTCACGTCTGACGATGCTCTCATCCGCCACAACGGACGGAGCGACGTAGACGTTGTCGGGAACGTCTGCGATGGACGGCGGATTGTTCGCTGCGTCATGCCCCCATCTGACGCCGTCTACATAGGTGTCTTCTCCATAAGGCGAGGTGTAGGCATTGCTGTTCGTATACAGAACGAGATAATCGTCGGGGCCGTTTTCCAGGCTACCGGGCAGTGCTGCATCTGCTGCCCCCGTGCCGGTGGCGTTTATCAGGTAGAATCCGTGCGATGGAATGGTCTCGCCGCTACCAAAAGAGAACGTCCATTCAACGCTGCCGGTTTCATTGTAGTGCACCAGCAGCCATCCAGACACGTCGACGGCTTCCTCGGTTGGATTGTACAACTCGACGAACTCGTCGGATGCACTCTCGTTGTAGAGAACCTCTGAAATGACCACGTGTCCCGGCACCTGCTGAGCCATTGAAAACACCACGTACACTGACAGAATAAAGATGGCAACCGTCAGGATAGTGGAAAAAAACAGTTTCCTTTTACGCGTTAACAATGATGCTATATTCTTTCTGGTCGACATGTTTCTCCTCCTCGTACATTACGTAATTATATTTTTTTTATTTAAAGGTTTTTATTTATCCGAGCGTGTATCACCTGTTGAGCAGAGCGGGTGTAATAAATAAATGCATTATTGAAATGACTTCATCACCGGCACATCACGAGCGAGCGCCGCCGGCGAGAATACCGGTATCCCGACTTCCCAGCAGTGCAATAGAGTCTGTTCTCTATCTATTGTCGTTTGCGTTATATATAATATTTAACGATTTTTTAAAGGTGTGCCGGGGTTCATATTCATAACGAGTGGGGTATGGCCCGGGCCGGGGGCTCGTGAACAGTGGGGGCCTTTCGCCGCGGGATGTCGCGCGGCTGTCGGTCGGTGTCTTATCTGCGAATTATTTCGTTTCACTTTTTGTCACCTATCGCTCTACCATTTTGCAGCAATTGTACAGGAGTACCGAGCGGCATTTTCGCCAAAATGCCTGCTCGGGCGTCTCCAGCCGGTTGAAATCAAGGCTGTAATGCGACTTCACTGTGTTATACCATTCGATGAATGCTTCGAGTGAGTTACATCGAAAGCGATGTGCCCCGTAGGTGCCGAACCATTTTTCGAGCTTGCCGTTGCTCTGGAGATGGTTGTACCGGCAGAGCACCTGTTTGATACCGTGCTCCTTGCAATGGTGTTCAAATGAATGATTGGCATTGCCCTGGTTGTCTCGCTTGTTGGCATAGAACTCGGCGCCATGATCGGTGACCACCTGCTGGATATCCCGGACATGCCGATATCGCTGATATGCCTGGTCGAGCAGCATGATGGCTGCTCGGGCACTCCGCCATTCATACTCTCCACATGCCAGCACTTTTCGGCTCGCATCGTCCAGCACGGCGCAAACCCAGCCACCCCGCGGGCATTCTCATGCCAGCCCATATGCACGGCTGACGGGCTCTGCCGTCGCTCGTACCGTATCCAGGGCGTCTTACGCCCCTTTTTGTTGTCGTTCTCTCGGGCCATTCGATACCCCGGCAGGATTTCGTGAACCCTGTTGTTGTCAATACTGATGCCGTCCGTGTTACGGAGATATGCAGCGATGGCGCCAGCGCCCATGTGAAGCTTCATCCACGCCCGACGGACACGCTCCTCGATATCATCGGGATACGATGCAGAGGGCTTTCTCCCCCCGACGCTTAAGCTGCGGAACAATGCCGATATCCCGGTATTCCTTGACCAGCTGGTGAATGCGGCGTCGAGCGACGCCGAACCGCCTGGCTGCATACCGGGTGGACATCTCGTACTCGTCGATCAGCTTGATGATGGTGCGAACATCTTCGTTGGACAATCCCATAACGGTATGACTGCCATAAAAACCCCGACGAAATTTTTTGCAGAACACACAAGGCCGTCTTGTACAGAAAAGCTAAATATGAGGCAAATAATGTAGCCAGGTAGCATGCATAGAGCAAAAAAATTCCTGGCGTTGTGTAGTATAGCCGGGCTCGTCCTGGTATCCGGCGTGATAAATCAGTCGTTTTCCTCCGGAACCGCCGCGGTAGAGGAGAGCATGGAGACAGAAAAAACCTTGGTGGTGTCCGTCCCTGTATCAGTGGAGGATAGATGGTATCCCTCCATGTTAACTGATGCCGCTGACTCTGTGGAGGATAAAAATGCTGCATCTGAAGGGGTCGATAGTGCACCTGAACCCGGCCGGTTGGATGAAACGGAGGAGACGGATATGTTGCGGACAGACCGTGCTTTTTTTGCTTTACAGGGATACTGCCAGTACAATGATTCGGGCAATATGTCTGTGGCGGATAATGCGACGGTTGAGGTCACCAACCTGAATACGTCGCTGGGAGCGGGCGATACCATCAACTTCACGACGACGACCGACTACGCCGGATACTGGGAAGCCTTGGTCGGCAGTCCGCCGGCAGGTGGTATACCGGGCACAGGCAACTGGGCGGAAGGCGACCCTATACAGGTGAATGTGACAGGAAACATGTCAGCGGGCTATGGCGACTGGTTTGGCCAGTCAACTGATACCATCTCGAATCCAACGGTCGTAAATGTGACCCTCATAGACCAGTCAATGATGGCAGATTTCACCTATCTGCCGGCGTATCCAACGATTACTGATGCCATCAACTTCACGGATACCTCAAGTGCACCCAGCGGCAGCATCGTCAATTGGAGCTGGGATTTCGGCGACGGGAACACCAGCAGCCTGCAAAACCCCCTGC
>CAZQNC010000031.1:0-13122 GCA_964594625.1 uncultured Thermoplasmatales archaeon
TGAAACACGTTGGGCTCAACGTGGCCAGCGACGCCTTCATGACCTACATGTACGTCGGCTGCCGGGCCGGCCATATCATCGTCAGCGCCGACGATCCCTCCTGCCATTCGTCGCAGAACGAGCAGGACAACCGCTACTACGCAAAGTTCGGCAACGCTCCCATGCTTGAGCCTTCCACTGCTCAAGAAGCCAGGGACATGGTCATGGCCGGCTTCGAGATATCCGAGGAGCTGAAGCTGCCCCTGCTGCTCAGGATGACCACCCGCAGCAGCCACGTGCGCGGGCCCGTCAGCCTGGGCGAGATGCACCTCACCAGCCGCGTCGGCCATTTCGACAAGGATCCCATGATGGTAACCGTGCCCGCGGTCGCCCGCAAGCAGCATCCCGTTTTGCTGGAAAAAATGGAACGGGCTGCCGCGATGTCGGAGCAGAGCCCGTTCAACCGCGTGGAGGAATATGGGGGCGACGTCGGCGTCGTTACCTCCGGTGTCTCCTACAACTACGTCCGGGAGGTCATCGCTGAGCTGGGCCTGGACTGCCGCCTGCTCAAGCTGGGCATGACCAATCCATTGCCCCGGCAGATGTGCCTGGATTTCATGGACAGCTGCCGCCGGGTTATCGTTATCGAAGAACTTGAACCGTATCTCGAGGAGCAGCTCCGGGCCATGGCCCAGGAGACAGACCTCGATGTTATCATCCACGGCAAAGGCTACGGCGGCCTCCGCCGCATCTACGAATACGACGTGGACATCGTCGAACGCGCCATGCGGCAGCTGTTCGACATGCCGGAGAAGCCGTCGGTCGAGCCCGCCGCAACGGAGCTACCCCCGCGGCCGCCCGTGATGTGCCCCGGCTGCCCGCACCGCGCCACCTACTATGCGGTCAAGCAGGTCGCACCGCCGGACACCATCTATCCGACGGACATCGGCTGCTACACGCTGGGGAAGGCCCCGCCGCTCAGCGTCGCCGACTTCCTGCTCTGCATGGGCTCCAACGTCGGGACGGCCTGCGGCTTCGGCCAGACGACCGACCAGCCCGTGGTGTCCTTCATGGGCGACTCCACGTTTTTCCACTCCGGGTTGCCCGGCATCGTCAACGCCGTCCACCACGACATCGACTGCGTCATCACCGTGCTCGACAACCGCACCACGGCCATGACCGGCCATCAGCCGCATCCCGGCACCGAACATGACGGCATGGGCTACCCGGCGGTACAGCTCAAGGTCGAAGACGTGGTCAAAGGCCTCGGCGTCCAGCACGTCGAAGTCGTCAACCCCAACAACGTCGCAAAAACAAAGGAGGCATTCCAGCGGGCCCTGGACTACGAGGGTGCCGCCGTGGTCGTCGCCAAGGCACCCTGCCGCCTCATCATCAAAACGAGCGGCTCGTTCGAGGTCGACCAGGAAAAATGCACCCAATGCGAGACCTGCATCGAGGCATTCGGCTGCCCCGCCTTCTACTACGACGACAGCGACGCCGTTCAGATAAATGAAACACTGTGCAGCGCCTGCGGGGTCTGCACCCAGATATGCCCTGCGGGAGCCATCAGGAGGCGAAAACAATGAAACAGCGCCTGCTCTTCGCCGGCGTCGGCGGTCAGGGCGTCCTCACCGGCGCCAAGATACTGGCGCAGGCCATGCTTGGTCAGGGCGTGCATGTCTTCATGTCAGAGGTCCACGGCATGGCGCAGCGCGGCGGCAGCGTGGTCTGCACCGTCTGCGCCGGCGAGGTTCACTCGCCGCTCATCGCCGACGGCACCGCGGATGCCATCATATCCATGGAGCCCGTCGAAGCCCTCCGGCGCATCCACAAGCTTCGCTCCGGCGGCGTGGTGCTCACCGACGTCAACCCGGTTATCCCGCCCAATGTCTCCATGGGCTACCACGAGTATCCCTCGCTCGACGACGTCTTCACAGAGCTCGAGGAGCGGGGCACCCTGGTGACCATTGATGCCCTGCAGCTCGCCCGCGATGCAGGCCACGCGATCACCAAGAACATCGTCATGCTGGGCGCCCTCGCCGGCCTGGGCATCCCGCCCGTTGCACGGGACGCGGTCATGGCATCGGTACGGGAGGCCATCCCCGACAGCTACATGGAGATGAACGAAAAAGCGTTCAACCTGGGCTACCAGGCCACCCGGGAATAGCTACACCAGCGATATCTTTTGCGGCCAGGTCTCCTCCAGGCAGGTCTGCCAGACCCTTCCGATGAAGTCCAGGGAAAACAGGTTTTGCAAAACGTGGACCCAGTAGTTGCCCCGGTCCGTCATCTCTACCACGTTGCCGTTATCGACGGCGAATCCCAGCAGCTCGAACAGGGCGAAGATGGTGCCGAACACGTCGTCGAAGTCCCGGTCGAACTGCGTTCTAAACGCGTGTTTGTCCACCCGGGTCTCATATATCCGCCAGTACAGCCAGTGTACCATCTCCTCCCGCCGGCTGAAGTCAATGGATAACGCGACCGGCGGCTCCCGTTTTTCCGCCATGTGGCCGATGTAGGTGTCGACGTCGAACACGTTGATGTAGAAAGAGCCCGGGATGAGGGAGCCCGCGCCGGCGCCCAGGCCGACGTAGCGGGGCACCGTCACCGAGCTGTACTTGTCCACATCCGGCCGGGTGAAGGACCACACGCCGCTCCGCCGCATGCCCGCCCGGTAACATAGCTGTTCGATGCACCGGAGCATCTCCCGGCGCCGTGCCATTCCCGGCAGCCGCTGGCCGCGCCGCTGTACCGTGTCCTCGAGCCCGGTGTGCGGGAACGTAAAAATCGGGTACGCCGATATCTGGTCGACCCCGAGGGAGAGGGCCGTTGCGATGTCCCGATGGACGTCGTCCGTGGTCTGATCGGGCAGCCCGAACATGATGTCGATGTTGACGCAGTCAAACCCCGCGTCCATGAGCAATGCCACGGCCTGCCGCGCCCGCTGGCTGTCGTAGGGCCGGCCTATCCCTTTGAGATGGCTGTCGCTGAACGACTCGATGCCCATGCTCACGTTGCGGACATCCAGCTGCTGCAGCCGGGCTATCATGTCGGAGGTGACGTCGCTGGGATGGGTCTCCGACGAAATGGCGCAGCGGACGTTGAACCGATCCCGTGCCTCCCTGACGATCTCCGGGAGCCCGCTGTCCATCATGGTCGTCGGCGTTCCCCCGCCGATGTAAAAATCCGTTATCGCTGCGCCGTCCAGCCGGGATGCATAGAACGATATCTCCTTCCGGACGGCCCTGGCATAGGCATGCGCCTTTGCCTCGTCGTAGGTCTCCTTGAAATACGGGCAGTAAAAACAGGGATGCCGGCAGAAGGGAACGTGGAGGTACAGGCCCAGGTCCTGCATCGCCAGGCCGTCGAGGCCGGGCCATCCCCGCTGCATGGCCATCCCCGGCGAGCCCGTCATCAGATATTTGACCGTCTGTCGAACAAGCCGCTGCAGCACACGCTTCCATCGCCCATGTTTATAATATCTTTTTGGCCGTATGCCGTTGCAATCCCGGGACGGGCCACCCATATGTTCAAAAACCGGGACAGGTTACCATCATATGGGCAGGGAGGCATCCCGGCGAGGCACACACATGCGGACGGCCACGTTCGCCGCCGGCTGCTTCTGGGGCGCCGAAGCCGCCTTCCGGGGGCTCGACGGCGTGGTCTCCACCCTGGCGGGGTACACCGGCGGCACCACGCTCAATCCCTCCTACAGGGAGGTCTGCGCCGGCAGGACGGGGCACGCGGAAGCCGTCCAGGTCAGCTACGACCCCGACGTGATATCCTACGAGGAGCTCCTCGACGCCTTCTGGGACATGCACGACCCCACGCAGCACGACCGGCAGGGCCCCAACGTCGGCAGCCAGTACCGCTCCGCCATCTTTTACCATGACGAGGAGCAGCGCCGCATCGCCGAGCGCTCAAAACAGCGGCTGCAGCAGTCAGACCGCGTTGAAGGCGACGTGGCCACCGAAATCGTTCCCGCCGGGGATTTTTACCCGGCAGAGGAATACCATCAGCGCTACCTCGAGAAGCAGGGCCGTCGCTAGCCGTTTTCCAGCATGTGCTGATATTCCTCAGGGGTCATCAGGTTGCCGCAGGCTCGCTGGACGACCTCGGGCAGGGCGGGATGGATGTGCATGGCCTGCAGCAGGGGATGCACCTGCCGCCCGGGCGCGTACATCAGATTGACGATCTCCTGGATGAGCACCGACGCCATCGGGCCGACGATGTGGGCGCCCAGGATGCGGAGCTCCTCCCGCTCCAGGATGACCTTGACGAAGTAATCGCTGGCATGTATCGCGTTGCCCTTGCCGGTGTCCTCGTAGCGGTAAAACCCGATGAGCACCCCGCCGTCGCCGTACTCCTCCACTGCCTCTTTTTCGCGCATGCCCACGGCGGCCACCTCGGGAGAGGTGAACACGGCGTGGGGGACCGCGTGGTAGTCGGCCTCCATGTCATGGCCGAGGAGCGCATTGTGATAGACGACCTCCACCTCGTGGTTGGCGACGTGTTTGAAGAGATGGCGCCCCGTGGCGTCGCCCAGGGCCCAGATGTTGGGCTGCGAGGTCCGCAGCCGTTCGTCGACCGTTATCCAGCCGCGTTCGTCGACCTCGATGCCGCCTTTCTCCGGGGCAAGGATGTCGGTTTCGGGGGCTCGTCCGGTGGCGATGAGTATCTGTGACGCCTCGAATGTCACCTCGCTTTCGTCGTCGCGGTTCACCGCCGTCACCCCGACGTGGCCGTCGCCCCGGGACATGGCCCTGACCTCGTGATTGGTGACCAGGTCGAGATGCTCCCGGAGCGTGCGCCGGGCCACCCGGGATACCTCGGGCTCCTCCGCGGGCAGGAACTGGGGGTTGCGCCCCACGATGGTGACCTCGGTGCCCATCTGCGAGAAGAAAAAGCCGTATTCGGCGGCGATGTATCCCCCGCCGACGATAACCAGGCTGTCAGGCCGCTCCGTCATGTCGAGCAGGCTGCTGCTGGTGTGAAAGGCGACGCTGTCGATGCCCTCGATGGGCGGTATCATTGGCTTGGAGCCGGTGCACAGGATGATCATGTCGCCCTTGATAACGTCCTCGCCGACCGCCAGGGTGTAGGGCTCGACGAAGCGGGCGACCTCGCGGTAGTAGTCTATCTGCTCAGCCTGCTCAAGCCCACGGCGGAGGCTTTCGATGTCCTCGCCGATGTTGTCCCGCATGGCCTGCATGATGCCCGCGAAGTCGATGTCGTTGACGGTGACGTCGATGCCGAACTCGCTGCCCCGCTTTATGGTATGTAGCACCTCGGCCGGGTAGAGCAGCAGCTTGGAGGGGATGCAGCCACGGGTGAGGCAGATGCCGCCCGGCGTGTTCCGGTCGATGACCGCGACGCGCCCCCCGGGGTTGCGCTGCAAAAACGGTTCTATCAGGCTGGTGGCCGTTCCGGTGCCGATGATGATGAGGTCGTAGTCGATTGCCATACCAGTGAAACCGTGATGGTCATTTATAATGTTTCATTTGTATGCCGCGCCCACGTATTCGCTGGTGTAGGCGCTGACCAGCGCGCCGTAGCTGGGGCGGAAGCGGACGACGTCGCCGACCTCGTAGCCATCCGGGAGGTGCAGGACCAGGTGGTCGCTGCTGCCGGCCAGGATGTCAACCTGGTCGTCCAGCGGTGTCAGCCCGTCGGTGATGACGTCCTGGCGGCCCAGCGCGACGATGCCCCGGGTGATGACGCCGCGGTTTTCGAACGAGGGGGTTTCGCCGTAGGCATTTTGTGTCAGCTCGCCGTCGGGCAGCGAGGGCTTGTCCTTGACTTCGATGAGCTCCGCTTCGACGGTGAACACGTCCTGATGGGTGCCGGGAATAGCGCTGCGGTTGACGGTCTCCAATCCGAGGAGGATGCCCTCGCCGACGCGGAGGTTGTTGATGTATGTTGCCGGATGCTCGCCCTGGAGCATGAGGGGGACGTTGGCGGAGTTGCCCGCGCCGACCATGGACAGCCTGATGCCGAAGGTGTCCTGGATGTCCTGCACGAGCGTTTCGAACGCCAGCATCTTCTCCCGGGTGGGAATGACGCCGGTGAGGCAGGTCAGGTTGACGCCGAGGCCGTGCAGCTCAAGGTTGTCGAGCGACAGTGTCAGGGTGACTGCCTGGTGCAGCTCTTGCCGGGGGACGCCCTCCCGGCGTTCCCCGAGCTCGGCCATGAGCAGCACGCGGTGGACGATGTCATGCTGCACCGACGCCCGGGAGAGCGCTTTGATGACGGCTGGCTCGGTGTTGAGCGAGATGTCCGCGTGCTGGACGACATCGGCGGCCCGGCTGAGCTGCGGCGTCCGGAGCAGCATCATGTCTGCGTTGATGCCCGCCTGCCGCATGCGGATGATGTTTTCGATGCGGGAGTCAGCCAGGCCGGTAGCGCCGCCGTTGAGCATCGCTCTCGCGACGTGTGGGTCGCCTCGGCAGGCCTTGGTGACCCCGGTGACCTCGATGCCGGAGCGGGCTGCCAGTTCGACGATGGTGCGGGTGTTGTGCTCCAGCCTTTCGAGGTCGACGACGACGCGGGGGAAGGGGACGGTGTCCATGCACGAGATAAACCATCCGGCGTTATAAATGTGCGGGCCGTATCCCCGGCCACACACCGGTCAGGATAAGATTTATATAGAAGAAGTATTATACACCTCCGGTGATTGACATGATGTCTGGAAGACAACCGATATTCATCCTGAAAGAAGGAACAGAACGAGAACGAGGCCGCGACGCGCAGCAGAACAACATACGCGCAGCGCTGGCCATTGCAGACGCGGTCCGCTCCACACTCGGACCCAAGGGAATGGACAAGATGCTGGTTGACAGCATGGGCGACGTCATCATAACCAACGACGGCGTCACCATCCTCAAGGAAATCGATGTGGAGCACCCCGCGGCAAAGATGATCGTCGAGGTCGCGAAGACCCAGGACGAGGAATGCGGCGACGGGACGACCACCGCCGTCATACTCGCCGGCGAGCTCCTCAAAAAGGCGCAGACCCTGCTCGAGCAGGACGTCCACCCCACGGTCATCGCGGACGGCTACCGCATGGCGAGCAGAAAGGCCGTCGAGGTCCTCGAGGACATAGCCCAGGACGTCAAGCCCGACGACAAGGAAATCCTGATGAACATCGCCGGCACCTCCATGACCGGCAAGGCAGCCGCGGCCAACAAGGACCTGCTCTCCGAAATCGCCTACCGGGCAGTCAGCGCCGTATCGGACACCGAGGAAGACGGCACCATCTCCATCGACCTGGACAACATCAAGGTCGAAAAGAAACAGGGCGGCTCCGTCGAGGACACCCGCATGATAGAGGGCATCGTCATCGACAAGGAGCGTGTCCATCCCGGCATGCCCCGCTCCATCAAGGACGCCAAGGTGCTGCTGCTGAACACGGCGCTCGAGGTCAAAAAAACCGAGGTCGACGCGAAGATACAGATCAACGACCCCACGCAGCTCCAGAAGTTCCTCGACGAAGAAGAGGGCATGCTCCGCAAAATGGTGGACCTGATCAAGGAAAGCGGCGCCGACGTCGTCCTCTGCCAGAAGGGCATCGACGACCTCGCCCAGCACTACCTCTCCAAGGCCGGCGTCTTCGCCATCCGGCGGGTCAAGAAATCCGACATGGAGAAGCTTGCTCGTGCAACAGGCGCCTCAATCGTCTCAGAGCTCGACGAGCTCGAAGAAAGCGACCTCGGCCACGCCGGCACGGTTGAAGAGCGCAAAATCGGCGACGACGAAATGACCTTCGTCACCGGCTGCCCCGAGGCAAAAGCCGTTTCCGTGCTCATCCGCGGCGGCTCCGAACACGTCGTCGACGAAATCGAGCGCGGTCTGCACGATGCCCTGTCCGTCGTAGCGGCAACCCTTGAAGACGGCAAGATGACCGCCGGCGGCGGCTCCGCAGCGACGGAGATATCCCTCGAACTGGAGGACTACGCCAGCAGCGTCGGCGGCCGCGAACAGATGGCGGTCAAAGCATTCGCGGAGGCCATCGAGGTCGTCCCCAAGTCCCTGGCAGCCAACGCGGGCATCGACGCCATCGACATACTCATCGGGCTGAAAAAGGCGCACAAGGAAGGCAAGAAGGACCACGGCGTCAACATCATCGACGGCAAGCCCGGCGACATGAAAAAGCTGGACGTCATGGAACCCCTCCGCGTGGGCACCCAGGCCATCAAGTCCGCAACCGAGACGGCGGTGATGGTGCTCCGCATCGACGACGTCATCGCCTCCAAAGGAAGCGGCGGAGGCGGCGGCGAAGAAGGCGGCATGCCACCCGGCGCCGGCGGCATGGGCGGCATGGGCGGAATGGGCGGCATGATGTAAGGCCGACCCCGGCCCCTCTCCCCTTTCTCTCCCCCCCTTTCTACCCATCTTTTTTATACTCCCATTTATTGCCAGTCCCATGCAGCCCGTCAGAGACATCACGCCGCATGCGGCCATGAGCGCCAACCAGCTCGTCCAGTCCATGCAGGCCGGCGGCGGGTTCACCGCAAAAAAAATAGGCGATGCGGTCGACATCCTCGAAGACATGCTCGCCAACGACTTCCACGTCAGCCTCACCTTTCCCGCCTGCATCATCGCCACCGGCACCCGAGGGGTCATCCGGGAGCTCGTGCGCCGCAACATGGTCGACCTCGTCATCACCACCTGCGGCACCCTGGACCACGACATCGCGCGCACCTACCGCGACTACCACCACGGCTCATTCAGGCTCGACGACAGAGAGCTGCACAAAAAAGGCGTCAACCGGCTGGGCAACGTGCTCGTCCCCAACGACAGCTACGGGGGCATCATCGAAGAAAAAATGCAGGCCTGGCTCCCCGAGCTCGCGGCAGAGCAGGAAACCTGGAGCACCCGGGAAATCTGCGAGGCGCTCGGCACCCGCCTCGACGAAAGCAGCATCCTCTACTGGGCGTCACGCAACAAGGTGCCCGTCTACGTCCCCGGCATCACCGACGGCGCCGTCGGCTCCCAGATATGGCTCTACGGGCAGTCACAGTCCATCCGCGTCGACCTGCTCCGCGACGAGCAGGAGCTCTCCGACACGTTCTTCAGCCACGAACGCGACATGGGCGCCCTCATCGTCGGCGGCGGCATCTCCAAGCACCATCTCATCTGGTGGAACCAGTACCGCGGCGGGCTGGACGGCGCCGTCTACATCACCACCTCCCCGGAATGGGACGGCTCCCTCTCAGGAGCCCGGATGCGCGAGGGCATATCATGGGGCAAGCTCCAGGAAACCGCCCGGCACGTCACCGTGGAAGGCGACGCGACGGCGCTGCTCCCGCTGATGATAACCGCGCTGCTCGAACGGCTGCCGTCCGTTCGATGACTGTTCCACATTTTTTATATGAGGACAGCATATAGTGGAAAGCAGATGAGGACACGTTACACCTTCGCAGCGCTCGCTGCCGCAATGCTCCTGCTCGCCGGGAGCGCGTCCGCGGTGCCCGTCAACGACGACGAGACAGGCTATTTTGGCATCGGGAGCTTCAGTTCGTACGAGACAGGCGGCATCATCGGCCAATACGCGGAGCAGCAGCCCGAGGGCTACATCATCTCCGTGTACGCGGCGGATGGCTCACACATCCTGGACATCGCCTACCATGACAGCGCCATCGACCTCTATTTCCAGGTGTTGAACGACGCGGTGCTCAAACAGTTGCTGGAAAAAGAGGAATGGCTCCGGGACTACATCAACCAGCTTTCATACAAAAAACTGACATGGGCGGGTACCGACCAGTCAACCTGTATCTACCGGGATGAAAACTGCCGGGTGGAGATACACAACACATCCGTTAAATTCCTCAAGATACAGACCACCGGCGACATCGTGTTTTCCCACCTGCACGACTACACCGTCACACCGGATCCCCGCCGTTCCACGACCGTCAACGTATCCCGGCAGAACAGCGAGGGCGACACCATCTTCTCCGGGAAAATCATCAGCTCCAACGAGCTATCCGTTCACAACGACACCACGGTCATAGCGCATCAGAACGTTATGTCCCGCGGCGTGGAAACCGGGACGCTCGAGGACGAGGAACAGGTACGGACCGTGGCCGGCGCCATCGAAGCCGGCACCCTCGGCGGAGAAATCACCGTGGTGAAAAACGGCCAGGGATACAAGACCGATGCCATCTCCTATTACGCCAACGTCACCGTGACCGAGCAGGAGCTCTCCGCAGACCGGGCCGTCTTCAACGTCAGCGGCGACAGCCACGCCGCCGGCAAGACCATCAAGATAAACTTTGGCAGGGACGCCCTCTCGTCCACCGACATGGACGAACTGCAGCTGTTCTTCGACGGAAGCAGAATGAGGAGGGCGTCAAGCCTCACCGACGTGCTCAACCCCAACGACGACGGCCTCCAGCCCGAATATCTGCCCATGCAGGTAGGGGCAGCAGGCGGCAAGGAGTTCTTCGTGCTGGTCAGCATCCCGCATTTCAGCGACCACCAGGTCGTCATCCAGACAGTGGCGGACAACCCGGTGCTGCTGGCCATGGCCGCCACCGGCGCCATCGCCATCGTCATGGCTGCAGCCTGGGTCATGTTCCGCCGGGATTAACCCTCTTTTTCTTCCGCCTCCTCGTCAGGGCGCGGATGCAGCGACGTCCAGGTGTCAATGAAGCTGCCGACCGCGTCGTCGACAAAGGTATCCCGGTAGGTGATAAGCGTGTTGATGACCGCGTCCTCGTCGACCACCTCATAGGCGGTCTTCCTACCCAGCGATATACCCTCGACAACGCCCGCCTTGACCAGTTTTTTGAGATGAAACGACACCGTCGACGGAGACTTGTCGACGGCGCCGCAGATATCCTTATGAATGGCCCCGGGATGCTCCAGCAGATACAGCACGACCTGGCGGGGCGTCTTCTGGCGGAGCAGCACGATGATTTTCTTGTCCTCCGTCCCCACCTTTTTGGCGGCGAAATAACGGGTGTAGCGGCCGTCCTTCCGGGCCACGATAAGCCCGCGTTTTTCCATATAATGCAGATGGTAGTCGAGCGTGCTCAGCGAAATATCAAGCCGGCGGGCGATCTCACGCTCATGCAGCCCGGGATAGCTGACGATGAGGTCGTAGATGTTCCGCCGCGTGTCCAGTGCCAGCGAATCCTCTTTCATCATGACCGCGCACCATCACCTCATCGCTTCGCGGTTGCCAGATACAGAAACCCGATGATGCACAGGTCCAGCCCGATGAGGCCAATGCTTTGTTCCACCACGCCGAGCAGCAGCAGCAGTCCCTTGGCCACGAAGAGCCCAAACGCCACGGTGAGCAATCCGAGCTTGAGGTCTCTGGCCCTGGAGAACGACAGCGCTGACACTGCCGTCAGCAGCAGCGAGAGCCCGACCATGACAATGGATGAAAATAATACGATTTCCTCGATGGCAACACCCGAGATATCTATCTGGAGAGAATATAAAAACCTTTATGTTTCGATGTCTGTCCCAGACGATTCGACGTTTGCACAATATCTTTTATAAACAATGCCCCTGTTTGTACACCTACGCTCTGGGGGATAAGAAGAGGGTTTCCCTCCTCTCTCTTTTTCTCACAATCACCGCCTCTTCTTCCCCCTGCCTCCTTTTCACACCGCACAGCCACAACGTTTTTATGCCGCGCTGTACCCCTCCGTCCCCATTTTTATATCCCGCCGCCAATGGGTACACATGGGACGGGCAGGCGTCGCCTCGCTGCCGCTCCACGGCGGAAAAGCCCCCCGCTGGCTGTTCGACCGCATGGTCAAGCTCGCCAGGGCCATATTCGACGTCATGCTCATGGAAAACGACACGGCATACGTCCTGCAGCTGCTGGCCGACCCGTTCTGGTTTCAAGCCCTGTCCTGCGTCCTCGGCTTCGACTGGCACTCCTCGGGCACCACCACGGTGACCTGCGGCGCGCTGAAGGAGGCGCTGGCCGACCACGACGCCATCAGGGTAGCCGGCGGCAAAGGCAGCCGCTCCCATGACACCCCCGACGAGCTCGCCGTCATCGGCGACACGTTCGCCCTGGACGAACGCCGTATCGACATGCTCCGCTACACCAGCCGGATGACCGCCAAGGTGGACAACGCAGCCGTCCAGGACGGCTACCAGCTGTACCATCACTGCATGCTCGTCACCAGGCAGGGCGACTGGGCCGTCATCCAGCAGGGAATGCACGCCGGACAGCGCTACGCCCGCCGCTACCACTGGCTGTCCGATACGGCCCAGGACATGATAGAGGAGCCCCACACCGCGGTGCTGGGCGAACGCCGGCGGACCATGAACATGACCGCCCGGGCCAGCCATGAAGCCCGCGAGACATCCGTCGACCTCCTCAACGACGACCCCAGGCATCTCAGGCGGGACTGGAAGCTGATCACCCTGCCCAGCCAGCAGGCCACGCTCGACGGACGGCGGGGCATGCAGCCAAAAAACCTGCACATGCCCCGGCAGTTCAACTGGTCGCTGCTCAAAGATGCATACGAGCTGCAGCCCGCCAGCTACGAGGACATGCTCGCCATCCGGGGCGTCGGCCCCTCGACCGTGAGAGCCCTTGCCTACATCGCCGCGCTCATGTACGGGTCGCCACCCGCCTGGCAGGACCCCGCCAGGTACTCGTTCGCCGTGGGCGGCAAGGACGGCATCCCCTACCCGGTCAACCGCCGGGCCATGGACGAGGCCACCGCGCTGATACGGGAGGGCATCGACGAGGCATCGGTCGGCAAAAAAGACAAGCTCCGGGCCATCGAGCGCCTCAGGCATCTCCGCCCATAGAACCCCTTTCGAAAAGGTGTTTCATCCCCAAAGGAACCCCTTTCGAAAAGGTGCTTCATCCCCAAAGGAACCCCTTTCGAAAAGGTGCGTCACCCCCCAAAACGCGGCAGGGTCAAAAACTATATCTAACCGGTGCCCGATACAATCCTTCATGAAGGAAACGATACCGGTTATCGCGGCTGCATCGTTCGTCGCACTCTCCGCATTCGGCGGCTGCCTCAACGGCGGCGATGGCGGCAACAGCACCGCCATCATCGAGACCACCGAGGGTACCATCACCCTTGAACTCTACGACGACAAGATGCCGAAGACCACGGAAAACTTCAAAAAACTGGCCAACGACGGCTTCTACGACGGACT
>CAZQNC010000032.1:0-13071 GCA_964594625.1 uncultured Thermoplasmatales archaeon
GCGGAGGCATGGACCTACGTGGCACCGGTACCCGGCGACTTCAACGGCGACGGCACCGTTGACATGGCCGACCTGATGACCATCGCCAACTACTGGGGCGTCACCGACGAAGACTCCGAGTGGAGCGAAGCCGAGCAGTACGACCTCAACGACGACGGCAAGATAGACATCGCGGATCTGACCATCCTCGCCAGCAACTGGACAGGCTAAATTGAACACGCGACAACCTACACAGGAGAGATAAAATGAAAGGAAAAGTAGCAGCACGGTACACCTCCCTCCTCCTTGCCCTCTTTCTCGTGGCAGGGGTAGCAGGAGGACTGCAGTGGAGCCCCCATTCGATGACAGCATCGGCCAACGGCGGTGCGACGACCATCATAGCCATCGAGCCGGCCAGCCAGCAGGCGGCCCTCGGCAGCCAGGTCACCGTCAACATCACCGTTGACTCGACCGCTGAACCGCTCGCGTCACTCCAGGTCGACCTCACCTTTGACACCACGGTGCTCAACGTCACCGGCGTCTCAGACGGCGGCATGTTCGACAACTGGGGGCCCGGCACCCCGACCATCAACAACACTGTCGGCGTCGTGCAGGGCATCGCAGCCTACAACGACCTCGGGTCGGGCAACACCACGGCCCAGGGCACCCTGGCCACCGTCACCTTCAATGTCACCGATGAAGGAAGCGGCGCAATCGACGTCACCGACGTGCTGGCCTACGGATACGACGGATCATACTACCAGATAGACGCGGCGAACATAGCCGTCACCGGCGGCACCATCGCCACGGCGACCATGCTGAACCTGGAGCCAGCGGAATCCATGCTTTCATCCGGGGACACCGTCAGCCTGGACGTCTGGATGACCCCGGCGGAGCCCGTGCAGAGCCTGTCGTTCAACGTCACGTTTTACCCGTCGATACTCCAGGCGGACACCGTCATCAACGGCTCGCTGTTCGACTTCCCACCCGTCGACTACACGATAAACAACACGGCCGGCACCATATCGAATATCTCGCTGCTGCGCCTCGGACCGGCAGTGGGCGACCCCGCCATCGTGGCGACCATCCAGTTCACCGCGGCTGACGCCGGCGTTTCACCCGTCGAAATCCAGGATGCACTGGTACGGGACAGCGGCGGCGACCCACTGGTCACCGCCTCATCCGGCGCCACCGTCACCGTCGACGGCACCCCGCCCGAGATAACCGACCACACACCCGGCAATGCCACCACGGGCGACGACTTCACCTTCAACGCCACCGTCACAGACAACCTGGCCGTCGACACCGTAACGGTCACCTACTGGTACGGCTCCGGCACGCCCACCACGGCAACCATGGAAACCGGCAGCGACTACATGAAAACCATCACGATAGCGGAAGACGCCATCCACGACCTCCACTACTACATCAACGCCACCGACACCTCCGGCAACTGGAACCAGACCGACACCATGACGGTCACCGTCGAAGACAACGACAGCCCGGCCGTCACCGCGACAAGCGAGGACGTCACCGTCGGCACCGGCGACACCGTCACCCTCTGGGCAAACGGCACCGACAACATCGCCGTCACCGGCGCAAACATCACCATCGACGGCGACAGCCACCCCATGACCCTGAACGAGCCAGAGGACCGATGGGAATACAGCTACATGGCTCCCTCAGACCAGACAGGCGACCTCACCTACACCGTCACCGTGTACGACGCAGCCGGCAACACCGGCACCAGCGCGGTCTACACCATCACCATCGAAGACGACGACAATCCCACCATCACCGCGACAAGCGAGGACGTCACCGTCGGCACCGGCAACACCGTCACCCTCTGGGTCAGCGGCACCGACAACATCGAGGTCACAGCAGCAACCATCACCATCGACGGCGGCGCAGCCCAGGACATGACCTGGAACACCGGGCAGAGCCGCTATGAATACAGCTACGCGGCCTCATCCAGCAGCACCGCCAACCACGACTACGCGGTCACCCTCGCCGACGAAGCAGGCAACACCGCCGCCAGCAGCACCTACACCATCACCGTCAACGACAACGACAACCCCTCGCTGAGCCTCAGCGGACCCAGCGGCACCATCGACACCTCCTCGGTCAGCTACTCATGGAGCGCATCAGACAACGTCGGCGTAGCCACCGTGCAATACCGGCTGGACGGATACGACACCTCATGGATAACCACCAGCGGAGACAGCAAAACATACACCGGCCTGGCAGACGGCAGCTACACCTTCCAGGTACGCGCCACTGACGCAGCCGGCAACACCGCCACCAGCACCAGGTCAATCACCGTGGACACCAACACGCCGCCGAGCGCCTCGTTTACCTATACGCCGTCGAGCCCCACCGACCTTGACACCATCACCTTCGACGCATCCGCCTCCACCGACACCGACGGCGACATCGTCAACTGGACGTGGGCCTTCGGCGACGGCACCAAAGCCTACGGGGAAACAGCCACGCAAACCTACGCCGACAACGACACCTACACGGTCACGCTCACCGTCACGGACGACAAGGACGACACCGATACCCTCAGCAAGCAGGTCACCGTGGCAAACGACCCGCCCGAAGCCGTTATCACCACCGACCCATCCGACACGGCACAGATAGACGAGGAGATACAGTTCAACTCGACGCTTTCAGGCGACGACGACGGCACCATCGCCAGCTACGCATGGGACTTCGGCGACGGCAACACCAGCACCCAGGCCAACCCGACGCATGCCTACGAGAAAGACGGCGACTACCAGGTAACCCTGACGGTCACCGACAACGACGGCGACACGGACAGCGCAACGGTCACCCTGACCGTCGAAGAGGACCAGCCCGACTACCTGCTGCCCATCATCGCTATCATCGTACTGGTCGTCATCGCGATCGTCGTGGTGCTCGTGTGGCGACGCAGAAGCATGGGCGGCGAATAAACCCTCTTTTTCCCTCTGTTTTTCCCCTTTTTGTCTTTCTTTTTACCATTCAGTGAAATTTAAATAGGTGAATTCAATACAATTGATAAAGAATACCGGGGGTCATCAATATGAACAAAATGTCGAGATTTGCCATCAGTTTGTTAGTTGTCAGTTTTCTGTCAGCTGGAGGGATAACGGGAGCACTGGTAATGGTGAACGCGTCTCCGGACACCACCATCGCCATTTCTCCGGCCAGCCAGAGCGTTGGCGTCGGTGACACGTTTACCGTCGACGTGTACGTCGACCCGGACCAGCCCATACGGGGCGTCCAGTGCTCGCTTACATTCAATTCCTCTCTGCTGCAGGCCGAACAGGTGACAGAAGGAGATATCTTCAGCGGTTACACCACCTTTTTCATCGGAGGAAACATCCACAACGCCTCCGGAGAAATCCGGGGTATCGCCAACATGATATTCGGAGACGGCAACACCTCCACCGAGGGCACGTTTGCCACCATCACCTTCGAGGCAATCGCAGCAGGCACCGCCACCATCGCGTTCAACATGTCAGATGACAACACCGTCATCGTCACCGGTGACAGCCAGACAGTCGAGCCTGCTCCCAGCGACGGCACCGTCACCGTTACCGAGGAACCAAACACGCCTCCATCCTGCACGCTGACCGCCAGCCCGACGGCAGGCGCCCCTCCCCTCGACGTAACCTTTACCATGTCAGCCACCGACACAGATGGTACCATACAGGCATGGGAGCTCGACATCAACAATGACGGGACACCGGAATATCAGGGAACGGGCACCCCGCCCGCGTCACAGGAGCACACCTATACCACGACGGGGACATACACCGCACGTCTCACCGTTACCGACGACGACAGTGCAACAGGAGACGACACCGCCATCGTCACCGTCAGCGAGGGCAACCAGCCCCCTACCACCACCATCACCGATGCCCCATCAGGAACCATATACTATCGTGACGTCTCCTTCACATGGACGGGTACCGACGACAGCACACCCACCCAGGACCTCGAATATGCGTACATGCTTGAGGGTCCCCAGCGGGACAGTGAATGGTCCCGATGGACCTCTGAGACCTCCGCCGAGTACAGTGGCCTTGAGGTCGGCAGCTACACGTTCAGCGCCAAAGCCCGTGACGCAGAAAAGCTTGAAGGTGCCCCGGATACCGCGTCGTTCACCGTCGCTGACGACACCCCACCGGTCATCTCCGCGGTCACCGCCACGCCCAGTCTTCAGGTCGTCAACAACTCCGTTAACATCTCCTGCACCGTGACCGACGACTTCTCCGTCAAATCAGTGTCCGTCCACATCGTGTTCCCCAACGCCATGACCACAAACAGCACCATGGCGAGCGGCGAAGGAGACAGCTATTACTATCAGACAACCTATCAGCAGACAGGAACCCATACGTTTACCATCTGGGCCTTCGACGCCAGCGGTAACGGCGTCTCAGCCCAGGGCACATTCGAGATAACCGACGAGGATACCACCCCGCCCCATATAACCGACGTCACGGTCAGCCCTTCGACGGTCGAAGCCGGCGAAAACGTCGTTATCACGGCCAACGTCACCGACGACCTGTCACTTGCCGACGTCCGCCTGGCCCTCACCTATCCCGATGACAGCACCGAAAACGTTTCCATTTTCCAGAACGTCAGCGGCATCGAAGCAATGACCTACTACTGCCAGCAGCCCTACTACGACCTCGGCAACTACACTTTTTACATTTACGCGGTCGACGACGCGGGCAACGGCAACACCTCGCAGGAGGAAACCTTCACGGTGCAGGACACCACGCCTCCGGCGTTCTCCAACGTCGCCGCCACGCCCGCGGCGGCCACGTACAACGCGGCGGTCAACCTGTCAGCCACGGTGACAGATGCCGTCGGCGTCCAGGACGTGTTCCTCAAAATCATCGACCCAGACGACGACGTCACCAACACATCTATCCTCGAACAGGTGGTCAACGACACCTACTACAGCGAAACATCCTACACCACGCTCGGCACCTACGAGTACAGCTTCTACGCGGTCGACGGCGAAGGCAACGGCAACACGTCCAGCATCAAGACCTTCAAGGTCGAAGACGTCACACCGCCCGAGGTGACGCTCACCGCGCCAAACGGCGGCGAAAACATCTCAGGCGACGTGGACATCACATGGAACGCCACCGACACGGCAACCGCCAACGACTCAGCGCTCGAGGTCACATTAAAATACAGCGCCGACGAAGGCGTGTCATGGCAGACCATCGTTGCAGATACGGCAAACGACGGCACATATGAATGGGACACCGACGGTCTCGACGACGGCACCGAGTATCTCCTCAAAATATCCGTCTCGGATCCCTCAAACAACGACGGCACCGACATCTCGGATGCAGTCTTCACCGTCGACAACACGGCACCCGTGGTCACCCTGGAAAAGCCGACCGCCAACAACCTCTACCTCTTCGACCGGGAAATCCTTCCCGTCCTCCGCGCCAAGGCGGTCATCGTCGGTCAGATAACGGTCAGCGTGAGCGCGTCCGATGCCACGTCCGGCATGGACCGGGTTTCCTTCCTCGTGGACGGGGTAGAAAAAGCATCTGACGGAACAGCGCCCTACGAATGGCTATGGGACGACACGGTACTGTTTTCCCACACGCTCAAAATCGTTGCCTACGACAACGCCGGCAACCGGGCGGAGCAGAGCGTTTCCGTCAGCGTCTACAATATCTAGGAAAACAGGGAGTCGTAGGCTCCCTCATCTATCTCTTTTCCAACCTTTTTCGGGTCCTTATCTTCAACCTTGATACCCATGGAAACACAGGTGCCGACCACTTCCTTGGCTTTTTCCTTCATCGACTTGCCCAGCAATCCGGTTTTCTTCATTTTTGCAATGTCGATGGCATCCTGCATCGAGATGTTACCCACTTTTTCCTCGCGGGGGTTGGACGAGCCCTTATCAACGCCGGCTCGCTTGAGAATAAGCGCAGACGCCGGCGGCGTCCCGACCTCTATCTCATACTCCTTGGTAGCCGGGTCGATGCTAATCTTGACCGGCACCGTCGTATCCTGGAAATCCTTCGTCTGCTCGTTTATATCGTTCACGACCTCCATGATGTTAACGCCGTGGGGGCCGAGCGCGGGCCCAATCGGGGGGCCGGCGGATGCTTTTCCTCCTTCTACCAGTACTTCTACAACTTCTGTCATAATTATTCCTATTCCTCTTGCTTTTTGAGCACTCTTACCTGTTCGCCCCTGACCGTGATGGGAATGGGAACCATGGCCTCCAGCAGCTCCACCGTAATCTCCTCCTTCGCGTCATCGATACGCGTCACCTTGGCCTTCTCTCCCTTAAACGGTCCGGATACAAGCTCGATGATGTTTCCCTCTTCCACGTTGGCGACCGCCGAGGGCGGGAAGAGGAAATGCTCTATCTCTTCGAATGCAACATCTTTATCGAGCACATCGCGGGCATAGCGCATGTGCCGTATAAGTTTTTTGATGACGTCGACATCGTAGCCTTCAACGAAAATGTAGCCCCGCAGCTCGCGCGGCGCCAGCACGGACAGCACGTCCGCCTGCTCCTTTTTCACCATCTTGTAGAGCATGTTGGCCACGTTTTCCTCCTGTCCCACCTGCGTCTTGACCACGAAAATCTGGGACGACTCCTGCGTTTCAGGTGATTCCATCATCTTACAGTCCTATGAGATCTCCAATCCACGGTGCCACCTGGCTGGCCAGCAGATAGATCACGAAGCCGATAACGCCGATGATGACAATGCCGATAGCCGCCATCTGGGCGCTCTTCACGTATTCCTCCTCCTCCGGGTTCCGGGCCATCTTCAGCACGCGGCCATATTTGCCCTTACCCATCCGCTCCGTTCGCTTCTCTATCCTGTGCTGCAGCTCCCAGGCGCGCTCCATCGCTGGACTCATTTCCTTGCCACTTTTGTTGCTCATAGGTATCACCCGTTTATCTGATGATGTCGATGCCGTGTTCCTTCTTGGCTTTCATCTCCGCCTCGGATGACCTGCCCAGGATCTGCTTCGATTTCACGCCGGTGACGACCAGCATGACCTTGATCTCCCGTTTCAGGTTCTCGTCGATGGAGGTTCCCCAGATGATGGATGCGTCGGGATTGATACGTGAATACAGCTCCTCGACGACGCCCTCCGCCTCCTTGATGGTCATGTCCTCGCCGCCGATGACGTTGACCAGCGCGCCGGTTGCCTCGCTCACGTCGACATCCAGCAGGGGAGACGACAGCGCCTCGGTCACCGCCGCCGTCGCACGGTCCTCGCCGTCCGACTCGCCGATGCCGATCATGGCGACGCCGCCGCGCTGCATGATGGTCTTCAGGTCTGCGAAGTCCAGGTTGATGAGACCGGGCTTGGTAATCATCTCGGTGATGCCCTTGATGCTCCGCATCAGTATCTCGTCCGCCATTTTGAAGGCGGCGTTGAGCGGCATCCGCGGCGCAACGTCGAGCAGCCGGTCGTTTGGAATGACGATGACGGTATCGCAGGTATCCCGCAGCCGGGAGAGCCCCATCTCGGCGTTTTCCCGCCGGATGCGCCCCTCGACGCTGAACGGCATGGTCACGATGGCGATGGTCAATGCGTCGTCCTCCATGGCGTTTTTCGCGACTACCGGGGCGGCACCGGTGCCCGTTCCGCCGCCGAGCCCGCAGGTCACGAAGACCATGTCCGAGCCCTCGAGTTTTTCGCGGACTTCGGCCTCGCTTTCCATCGCCGCCTCGCGGCCCTTCTGGGGCATCGAACCGGCGCCGAATCCCTTGGTAACCCGTCGCCCGATGAGGACCTTGTTTGGGACCTTGGCGTGCAGCAGATGCTGCGCGTCGGTGTTCATCGCTATCATCTCGGCACCGAACACCTTTGCCTCGACGCATCGCGCGATGGTGTTGGTTCCCGCACCGCCGCAGCCGACGACCTTGATGTTGGTGGTAAGACCCGCGAGGACTTCCTCCAGCTCCTTGTTGCTCCTTTCAAGCTCCCGCATGTCGTCCTCGTCCATCCTGACCTCTGGAGATTCACCACTATTAGCACGTGACATTGCTTCTTCGACTATCTTCTTCATCAAATCACCTATTTAAAAGGTAAAACGACAACATTTATTAAAATGTTTTGCTGTCGCAGTCCTCGTTTTCTCTGAAACGCCGCGCACAGCGTCGTAGCCCCGTAAATAAATGAAAAAACATGTATATGGGCGCCCGATAAAACCATGTGACATTCAAGCCGCTGGACAACGAAACCGTCAACACCAGGCTGACACCGCACGTGCTCTCCTTTATCCATCTCCATCTGCTCTGGGCCGTCCCCGTCATATGGAGCATTTTCCTGCTGTGGCTGTACAACGCGCCCGTCTGGGACACCATCAACCTCGGGCTGGACGCGCCGCTCGCCACCATGGTGTGGGGAGCCGGCCTGGCGCTCATCGGCGTCGCCGCCTCCATCCTGCTGGTCAGATGGCGCATCTTTTTTGCCTCCGCCGCGGTCATCGCCGCCGGCCTGGTCATCGCCTGGCAGCTCGGCCTCTGGGAGAACACCGGCCTGTTTCTGCCCGTCTACACCATGCTCGTCTACCTCGTCGGGCTCCCCCTCGTCGAAATCTACCGGCATTCCCATACCTATATTCTCACCGACCTCCGCATCGTCCTGCAGGGCGGCATCCTCCGGTCACGGCAGCGGAGCATACGCTACGAAAAGATATCCGACGTCGACTCCTCCCAGGGCGTCCTCGGCAGGCTGTTCGGCTTCGGCACCATCATCCCCATCACTGCCTCCGGCTTCGGCATGGGCGACGATGCATCATTCGCCGGCGGCGGCGTGGCAGCCAGCCCCAGCAAAAAAGTCGGCTTTTTCGGTTTCGCCGGCGGCGAACGAGGCGTCAACACCCCCCGGACCCGGAGCTACTACGAGCTGCACGGCATCCATCCCTACCGGGACGTCCGGGCCAGGCTGGAAGAGCTCGTGCAGCAGAGCAGCGTCGCCCCCTACCAGCGGGAGCAGATATCCCTGCAGCGAGAAATCCTGGATACGCTCCGCCACAACCGAGAATGAACGTCCTTTTCGAGCTATCCGGGGAGCATGCCACGCTGCCGGCAGCCGAGGCACAGACCGTGCTGCAGGCCCACAATATCCTCTTCAAGGCGCGCAAGCCCGGCCGGTACCTGATTGTCGAGACCGACACATCCCCGGCACTGCTCCGGCAGACAGCCCGCCGCCTCGCGCTCACCCACGCCGTCCACCAGGTGCACGCGTCTGGAACCGCCGACGACGTCACGGCAGCCCTCCCAGCGCTTTCCTTCCCCGGCGAAACGTTCGCCCTGCGCGGTCACCGCGCTAACGGCAGCGCCAGCATCAGCCATCTCAAGCGGGTCATCGGCGAGGCCTTGCGCCATGCCACCGATATGACCGTCGACCTCGACACGCCCGACGTTGAGCTGCATCTGCTCGTCGACGACCAGGTATACCTGTGCAGCCCCATCGCCCCTGTCGACCGGGGCAGCTATGAGCAGCGCAGACCCCACCATCGGCCGTTCTCGCATCCCATCTCGCTGCATCCCCGCGTCGCCCGGGCCCTGGTCAACCTCTCCGGTATCACGCCGGATGAGACGCTGCTCGACCCGTTCTGCGGCACCGGCGGCATCCTGATAGAGGCAGGCCTGGTCGGCGCCCGGGTTGTCGGCGTCGACGTCAAAGCCAGCATCATCAAAGGCTGCCGGGCAAACCTCGAGCATTACGGCATCACGGATTACACGCTGCACACCGCCGACGCCACCATCCTTGCGCTCGACGAAGTCGACGCCCTGGTCACCGACCTTCCCTACGGCCGGTCCACGGTCACCGGCACCGACAGGGACGGGCTGTACCGGCGGGCCTTCGAACGCTTCGCCGAATGGCTGCCCCCGGGCCGGCGCGCCGTCGTCGGCGTGCCGGAGAAGCGCCTTGCAGCGTCTGGAGAACGCTTCTTTGACCTTTGTGAGGTGCACCCCCTCTACGTGCATCGAAGCCTCACGCGCTATTTCTGTGTGTTTGAACGGTAAACGTCTTCCAGAGCAGATGGCTACATGATGACGAACACGTCCCTGATGTCCTGCGACCGTTTTTCGCCGCCGGAGGCCAGGGCTTTCACCGTATGGACGCCAAAGGATGCCTCCAGGCTCCAGGTATACGGCGCTTCCTCGTCGACGTGCACGAGCTCGCCGTCGAGATAAAATGACACCCGGTCAGCGTTTTCCGCCCGCACGGATACCGTCGTACCGCCCACGACCCGCGGGGCCGCCTCCTGCACCAGCGGCAGGCTCCTGAAGATGGTGGGAAACGCGTGCCCATACAGATACGTATGATATATCTCCGGCTGCACTATCTCGACTTTCGGCACGTCCGGCTGGAAGACGCCATACACGCCGTCGATGTACATGACCCCGGTGTCCTCGCCGTACCAGTCCGCGAACATGTCCGCGTCGTAGGATATCTTCAGCCAGCCGTCGTCTCCCCACCCGGCACCCCAGCTGTTTTTGACGATCCAGCATCGCTCCTCGTCGTCGTAGCCCACCATGGCCATGACGTGCCCGCCGGCCAGCCGCCCCCACCGGTGCTCGTACACGCCCCCGGTATAGTAGTAGAAATCCTGCCAGAAAGAGACACATATGACCAGCGGACCGTGTTCCACCAGCGCCGTCTTTATCGCATCCTCCGTCAGGTCCACCCAGCCCCATTCCCGTATCTTCACCGTCCGGTTCTCCCACCCCGGCAGGCTCTCAAACGGGTAGTCAAACGGCCGATGCGGGTCGGGATAACACCCCTCGTCCGGGACGCCATGCGCGATGAGATAGTTCGCGGCGTCCACCAGGTTCACGTATCCCGCCTCATAGGTGCCGCCGGCATAGAAATAGAGATGCGTCTCAGAGAGATCCGGCCCAAAACGCTCCTGCATCTGATACTGCATAAGGGTTTCCATGGCCGCCACCAGCGCGTAGGCCTCACAGGTGGGCGCAGGCGCCTGGTTTTTTATCGCCGTCGTATAATCCACGCCGTCTATGTCCCGCCAGCTAAACGAGGACGGCAGCGCTGCACCCGGGCCGCTGTTCTCCACCGCCGCCGTCATCGGGGGAACGGCCATCAACAGCGATACGGCCACCGCCACAAGCACCCGTTTCATGGTTACAAAGACATCGGGCTATCCGATAAATACCTACCGCTTCCCGTGCTCTTACCGCGACACGTAGGGGTTCCCCTCCACGTAGAAGCGCAGATCCCTGGGCAGGTCATGGGTGACGCCG
This sequence comes from uncultured Thermoplasmatales archaeon, assembly GCA_964594625.1. GTDB lineage: Archaea > Thermoplasmatota > E2 > UBA202 > DSCA01 > CAZESS01. The sequence continues at coordinate 11,250 of CAZQNC010000032.1, forward strand.
ATACGCCGCGAGGTCGCCACCTCCCCGTCGTTCACCGTGCCCGCCCGTTCTATCCGGACCGGCGACGCGTCGTCGTAGACCGCCCGCCCGTTATCCGACCTGTCGATATCCAGCGCGACGGTCAGCTTCCCCGGCCCCGACGTCAGGTCCCGGAGCCGTTCCCGCCCGCGCCGCCGCTGCATCGTCTCGACCCCCGTCAGCGGTTCCACGGCCCGGATGAGCACCCCGGAGGGCGTGCCCTGCCCCTCGGTGATGACGTTGAACAGCCAGTAGCCGTGCACCATGTAGACGAATGAGGTGCCGGCGGCATCCCACATCCACCGGCTCCGCTGGCTCATCCCGTCCTGCGAGGCCCGCGACGCCGGGTCGGACAGCCCGTAGTAAGCCTCGGTTTCCACGATTTTTCCTTCCAGGCGCTGCCCTTTGCAGACCACCAGCTTTTGTCCCAGCAGCTCCCGGGCCACGGCCGCCGGGTCGCGGTCGTAGAACGACTGCGGAAGCGCCATGATGCTAATAGCCGCCGACCATCAGGCTGGGGTCGCCGAACAGGACGAACTCTTCCACGGTCTTGTAGTCGAGGACCTCGCTCGTGGGGAACAATCCGTTCAGGTAGTCGACCTGCGCCCCGCCGTGTATCTCGCCGAGCATGCGACGCCCGTCGACGCCGTACTGCTTGAACACGTGGACGTTCATATACCCGGAGAGCCGCTGCACGCAGTCAGGGATGCCGTCGCTGTTGCCGTCCCCGATGCTGAACCAGTCGTAGCCCGTGTAGGCCATCGTCGCAATCGAGCCGCCGTCGAACGTCCGGGTCAGCCACCACGCCCAGCTTTCCGGTGCCATCTCGCCATAGTAGATGTAATCCAGCCACCGCTGCCCCTCGTAGACCTTGAGCAGGTTGAGCAGGCTGACGTTGAACTGCCCGTTGTGGCAGCCGCCGACCACGCAGACAGGGTACATACCCTCGTTCGAAAGCTCGGTCATATCGCCCAGCGCCAGGCCGTCAATCCAGGTCTCCTCGTCATGCGGGGGATGCGTCGACCAGCCCATCGGGTTCCCGTGCCCGTCGAAAAACAGGAAGCCGCAGCCGTCGTCGATGGCGCCGATGACATCCTCCGGGCCGGACAGCGAACCGTCCGACGTCCAGCATCTCACGGGCGTAAAGCCCTCCATGTAGTCCAGCGCCACCCTGTTTTCCTCCTCGCCCTCGTAGTAGGGGTCGCCCTCGCGGGGTGCGGAGTCGCCGCCGACGACCACCATGCGGTTGAACCAGTCGCTGCCCGCCGTCGTGGTCTCGTAGGCAATGATTTTTTCCACCATCTTGGTGACCTCGTAGCTGTTCCGGCAGGCCAGCCGGCCCACGTAGACGTCGGGGTACAGGTCGACGTCCTCCTTCGTCATCCGGGTGTACTCGGCGAACACGCCGTCGTCGTTGCTGTCCCAGTCGTCGAACACCGGCTCGCCCTCCTCCATTTTGTAGATGTCCCCAAAGTAGAGGTCGCTGAGGAATTTCGTTTCCCCGCCGTCGTCGGCGTACGCGTAGCGCACCGGGCACCACCATTTCTCCTGTAGCAGGCCGCCGTTCCGGCCGCCCACCAGCATGACATATGTGATGCCCCAGTCCTCGAGGGCGTCCTTGATGAAATATTTGACCTGCTCCGCTTCGTCGCGGCCCTCCGCCGCCGCATATATCTCTTTGAGGGTCGCCATTTTGGTGGCCAGGCCGTTGTCTTCCTTGTGCTGTACCAGGGGTTGCAGTGCGTCGGTGAACGCCTCCGGCGTCACAATCAACAGGTCGTAGCTGTCGGCGGTGAGCAACGGC
>CAZQNC010000033.1:0-12968 GCA_964594625.1 uncultured Thermoplasmatales archaeon
GCAGGGGGTTTTGCAGGCTGCTGGTGTTCCCGTCGCCGAAATCCCAGCTCCAATTCACGATGCTGCCGTCGGGGTCGCTGCTTTCGTCGGTAAAATGCAGGCTGTCGACGGCTGCCGGAGCATACGTGAAATCCACGGTGGGCGGGGTGTTTGAGACCGATACGTTCCGGTGTACGGCAGCCGTCGCCCCGCTGTCATCCCGCACGGTGAGCGTGACCGTGTAGGTGCCGTCGTCGATGTAGCTGTGCAGGACATATCGCCCGTGGCGTATGGTGCCGTCTCCCATGTCCCAGCTCCGGTTCACGATGCTGCCGTCGGGGTCGCTGCTTTCGTCGGAGAACCACAGGGTATCCCGGGTGGACGCATTCGAGGGGCTGGAGGTGAAGTCTGCCGTGGGCGCCAGGTTGGGCTGGACGAGCGGATGCATGTCCCCGCTGCTCTGTATCCCGCCGCCGTTGACGTAGGGCAGCCGGGTGTTTCCGAGCCCGTCGCCTTCCTCGTCCACGCCGCCGTAGTTGCTCCAGTGGTTGCCGCCCAGATGGGGGCCGCCGATGATATTCGTGCCGGGCTGCTTGGACACGTTCCAGGTGTTGACGCCGTTGTCCCAGACGTTGGCCGTGTTGTTGAAAATGTTGTTGTAGATGAGGTTGCCGGAGGAATACCCCAGCTCGATGCCCCATCCGCCGTTGTCTTCGACCACGTTGCCGTGGACGGTGTTTCCCGTGGCGTTGTACCAGAGGTCTATCCCGTTGTTCACGGTTCCCCATACGTGGTTGTCCGCCACCTCGTTTTTCGTCGCCTGCACGAGCTCGATGCCGTAGTCGGTGTTGTTGGAGACGCTGTTGTGCTGCACCGTGCTATGGGTGGCGGTGTCGAGCTCGATGCCATACTGGTTGTGGGACACCGTGTTGTTTACGATACTGTTATACGAGGAAAACCCGGCTTCGATGCCCCACTGGTTGTCCGAAACGCGGTTGGAATGGATGCTGTTGTTGTTCGACGTGTTCCACAGCACGACGCCCTCCCGGCTGTTGTCATGAACGCTGTTGTTCTCAATCTGGTTTTCCGTGGAGGCATGCAGCGAGATACCTGCCTGGTTGCCGTGCAGATGGTTGCGCCGGAGGACACACTGCGTGGAGGAAAGCAGGCATATCCCCCCTTCCGCGTTGTCGTACGCGGTGTTGTCTGTAACCGTGTTGCCCGCGGATGTTTCCACCAGCACGCCGTCATAGGTGTTGTTGTAGCAGATGTTGCCGGTGACGCTGTTGGTGTCGCTGCTGGCGGACAGCAGGATGCCGCAGTCACCGTTGTCATAGCAGGTGTTATCGGTGATGCTGTTGTTGCAGCTGCCCGGCTCAAGGATGATGCCGTCTTCGCCGTTTCCGTGGCAGCTGTTGTTGGTGATGGTGCAGCCATGTGCGTGTACGAGCAGAATGCCCTCGCCGGTGGTGTTCACACCGTTTCCGTAGCAGTCGCTGTCCGCCACCACGGTATGGTTGGCATGCTCCAGCAGGATGCCGTCGCAGGCGTTGCCGTGCACCGTGCAGCCCGTGATGGATACGTTGTCGGCGTGGTCCACGAGGATGCCCACGTCGCCGTTATCATGTATCTCGGTGCCGCTGATGCTGCAGCTGTCCGCTGCGACATATACGCCTTCCTGCCCGCCATTCCGGAGCACGAAACCTGACAGGTTCACCCCGGCCGCGGTGATGCTCACTACGTCCCCGGTTCCCCCGCCGTCGACGACGGCCTGGCATGCGCCCGTCAGGATGACGCGTTTGTCGACCATCACGTTTTCCTGGTAGGTGCCGTTGGCAACGTGGACGGTGCCGCCGACCTCGACGGCGTCGACGCCGTCCTGCACGCCGTCAAAATGGTCGTCCTGCCATCCGTCCGTCGCAGCGTCATAGTCGTCGTCCACCCAGACCTCCACCGGCTTTGGCTCATATTCGTAGGGTCCGATGTCGTAGGTATCCCCCAGCGGCCGTACATGGCCGTCGAGGTCCCGAGCGGGCGCCTGCGTGGCCGTGCCAGCGTCGATGGCGGAACTGTTCCAGCTGAGATGGAAGTCGTGTCCGGACGCGTCGACGAACGATGGTGCTCCATAATGGCTGTTCCGGCCGCAGCCCGACGCGGCATACCACGTCCCGTCGTTGATGTCGGTGGCGCTGAACGTTTGCCCCAGATAGGCGCCGTCGATGACGTCGTATTCCCGGTAGGGATTGTGGTACATGTTGTTGTCGGCTGTCAGGCTGGCATTGCCGCCGAGATAGAGCGTGGTTCCACCCATGTCGGGGTCGTCGTTGTAGAACATGGTGTTGTACATGGTCACCGGCGTCTCGCTGCCAATGTTGTAGCCCATGGTTGCGAGGTAGCCGTAGCTGTCCCGGCTGGCGAACAGGCAGTTGACCACGGTGTAGCTGCCGCCGGTTTCCAGCACCAGGTTGGTCAGCCCGCTGTCGATGGAGAGACAGTTTACCAGCTGGCTGCTGCCCCAGAGCTTTATGTTGTTCCGGCTGTTGTTCCTGGCAATGCAGCGGCGCAGGGTCGTGTTGTCTGACTTGAAGTCGAAGCCGTCGCCGGCATGTCCCTCGGCGAGGCAGTCCTCTACGACAACGTGGCTGCCGTTTTCGACGGCGAAGCCGTCCACGGCGCTGTCGCTCCCGTTTCCCGGGCCGATGGCCGTGAAATTGCGGATGGTGAGGTTGACGCCCGGTCCGTTGGGCCCGCAGTCGAAGCCCCCGTTGTCGTAGTCGTGGGCGCAGATGTTGTCCAGCAGGATGTCCCTGCAGCCGGCATGGAACTTGACCGGGGTGCCCACCAGCGAGAACGCGAGGTTGCGAAGCGTGATGTTGGTGCTTTCGTACCAGGAAACGAAGCCGAAGCCCCGCAGCCCGTTGCGGATGTAGTCGGTGACCGTGAGGTTTTGGAGCACCAGGTGGTCGGCTCCGCCGATGTCGATGCCGTACCGCCAGTTCAGCCCGCTGCCGTTCAGGATGACGTTTTCGCCGGGGGCGCCCTGCAGGGTGATGGGGAAGCCCTGCATGCCGCTCGTGTTGGTCTGGAGGTATTCGCCGTAGGTGCCATCCCGTACCGTGACGGTGTCGCCCGGCTCGGCCATGTCGAGTCCGTGCTGCACGGTGCCCCACGGCTGTTGATATGTGCCCGGGTTGCTGTCGCTGCCGCCCGTCGAAACGTAAAAGACTGTTGGGCTGTCCGCGGTAAACGTGACCTCGCTGCCCTGGCTGGTCCCCGCGTCGCTGGCGGCGACCGCCCGCACATGGTACGTGGTACCGGGGGTGAGCCCTTGAATGGTGGCGTTGAACGGACCGGCTCCGCTCATGGACGTATGGCCGGTGGTATATGCGTATTCATTCCAGCTGCCGTGGGATTCCGTGTCGTACGCGAACCAGACGTCTGCGGTGCTTTCGCTGCCCAGGTCGTCCAGCGAGCCCTGCAGCACTGCCCGGCTGTTATGGATGTCGGCGGCGGCCTGGGTGCTCACAGATGGCGGGGTGGAGAGGCTTCGGACGGTCAGCGCCGGTGTCTCCGGGTCGCCGAGCAGGTTTATCTCGTAGTAGCACCAGCGGTAGACGCTCGTGCTTTCGGCGTCGCTGACGAAGTGCTGTTTGGCTAGCTGCAGCATCGCCCCGAGATGCTGGCTGCCGTTCTGGAAGAGCTCGTAGAACTGCTGCTCGACGAATTCTCCGGAGAAGGCGTGGGCGTCGCCGCCTGAGTACCAGCCGAACCGGGAGTTGAGCAATGAGGCGACGGTCCCCCCGTCTGGGTTGAGCACGTAATGTTCTGCGACGCAGTCGTTGTCGTCGAAGGCGCCCGAGGTGCAGGCCGTCGACATGTGGATGGGGTACACGGTGTTGTCCATGTAGGCGGCGCTGGATGAATACCAGTAGACGCTGCCGCCGTTTTCATGGTTGATGCCGTAGCCGCCGCTCCAGCCGTGGCCGACGTGCTGGACGACGAGCGGCCCGTTGTCGAAGGCGGTGTGCCAGTCGGTCTGCGTTACCTTACCGTCTTCCTCGTACAGCTTATCGACGGTGTAGCCCACCGGAACGTGGCCCGCGCATTGCTCCGGGGTGACCCTGGAATCCGGGCTGTTGCCCGAGTTGAGCCGTGACTGGTGGAGCTGGACTCGCTCCGGCTTGTCGCTTGTTTCAAATGAGATGACCTTGTCTACAAAGTTTGAGACCTGCGTCGTGGTTTCCACGGGTGCCCGGCCGACGTAGACCTCCGCCCACCAGTCGTGGTCGTCTTCCGGGTCGCCGTAGTGGCCGTCTCCGTCGCTGTCCCAGGTGCCGTCGAGGGCGCCGTAGTACAGGTCTGCCGGGATGTCGTCGGCGTGCTCCCAGCCGCTGGACGTGTACACCGAGCAGTTGAACCCCCGGTGGGGGATGACGCTGACGTCGCCGCCCAGGAGCACGTATTCCGTGTTCCAGTTGAGGTAGGCGTCGGTGATGAAATTGCGTATCTGTGTCTGCAGGTCGCTGCCGGGGTAGTTGCTGGTGATGTAGCCCAGGGTGACCGTGGTCGCCGTCAGGAAAGCGGATTTGTGGTCGACGAGCGGCTGGAATGCGGCTTCCAGGCTGCTGTCGGTGATAACCACGTAGCTGTACGGGCCGCCGGACAGCCCGGTGGACCGCGGTCCACCGTCGGTCTCCTGAAGCCGGTAGCTGTCGGTTGCTGAGGGATTCGCCACTATCCGTGAGACAGCCCGCGTGTCGTGGACGGTGCCCCGGTAGAGTGCCGATGTGGTCCCGCTTTCCGCGGTGACGGTGACGGTGACGTCTGGATAGTAGGAGAGGCTGCCCGTTGCCGGCGTATAGCGGACGGGGTACAGCGTCATGCTGAGGAGAGTGTAGCCGCGCATGCTGCCGATGTGTGCAACCCGGTAGGGCTGTGCGGGATGTCGGCTGTGCGAGGTGTACACCGCCTGTTTTACCTCGGGCATTGTCCGGTTTTCGCCGATGCGTACCGGTGCTCCGGCAGGCGTCACGGTGTGGCGTCCGGGCAGCGGTACCGTGCTCCCCTCTAGCTGGATGGAGGTGATGGCGCTGCCGGGCGGGAGGAGCATGGTCAGCTCTTTGACGGGGAGCAGCGGCTCGCCGGGGTTTCCTCGCCGGGGGAGCCCGTCGAGTTCAACGGCGGTGTAGATATGGTTGCCGCTCTCTGTGAGCGTGAGCTCCGGCCGTCCGAAGGAACAGGTGAGCGTGATCACCGTCTGGGTTTCCCCGACGGAGGGTACCGTGAGCACAACTGAGCTGCCGGTTAGCGCCGCCAGCGTTATCATGACGACTATTTTTTTGCCTATGGTATCCATGTCATGCGACCTCAGTCAGCATATTGATTGCTTTTTGCTATCAAAGTTATAACACAGCATTGTATATAAACATATCGTCCCTCCAGGCCTCTGCTATTCTCTATCTACTACCAATACATTAAACACAACCCGCCAGGAGAGACAGCCGCCACCGGTAGCACAAAACATCCTCACGCCCACCGGAACAGCCCTCACACGTAAAACCACGCAACATACCCGGCTACCCACGGCGGAGGCCCGCGAATATTATATAGGCATATCTGTATGTAAACACATGAAACAGATTGCATCCATATTGCTCGTCTGCATGCTGCTCTGCAGTGGACTGAGCGCCGCCGCCGTGAACAATGACGCCGTCACCGTCGGCACGGCCGTAGCGGCCGACGCCCGGTCCCGGCGAACCGCCATCGACATGCCCGCGCACACCATAACCCGGGAGAACAACGGCTACCTGCAGGTTTCAATGGACGACGCAGACACCTACCTGCTCAACCCCGGGCGGCCCATGCTCCCCAAGCTGGTCGAAACAGTCGAGCTGCCTTTCGGCGCCCGCAACGTCCGCGTCGACGCCAGGGTCACCAGCACCCGGCAGGTCTCCGTCGACCGGGAGATACAGCCCGTGCCCGCCCCCCGACCGCTCACCACCATGCGGGACCGCACGCAGTTCCCCGAGCCCCCCGGCAAAGACCACGCATTGTACCATAGCGCTGACATGTTCCCCGATGGCTGGTACACCTACCGCGTCGGCTGCGGGCTCAACGGCGACATGGAACACGTCACCCACGTGGCCATCCATGCCTACCCGGTCCGCTACAGCCCGGCAGCGGGCACCCTGACCATAGCAGAGGGCTTCAACCTCGAGGTAACCTACGACGAGCCAACCCGCACGCTGACCGCAGCGGACGCATACGACATGGCCATCATCGCCCCTTCATCGTTTACCGGGGAGCTCGAACGGCTGGTCGAACACAAGAACAGCCACGGCGTCGACACCCTGCTGAAAACCACGGAGGACATCTACAGCGAATACGACGGCGTCGACCGGCCCGAGCAGATCAAATACTTCATCAAGGACGCCATCGAAGAATACGGCATCACATACGTCATGCTGGTCGGCGGCCTCAAATCCATCTGGTACGCCAAGCCCCGGGACACCACCAACTACGGCGTCCAGGGATGGCACGTCCCCGTCCGCTACTCCAACCTCTACTCGGGCGAGCCCGGCTACCCGTCCGATCTCTACTATGCCGACGTATACAAGGCGGGCGGCCAGTTCGCCGACTGGGATCCCAACGGCAACGGCATCATGGCCGAATGGACCGACGAAAACGGGCAGCCCGAAGACGTCCTCGACCTGTACCCCGACGTGGCGGTCGGCCGCCTGGCCTGCCGCAGCCTCACCGAAGTGCAGGACATGGTGAACAAAATCATCGCCTATGAAACAAACGCGGGAGGCAGCGACTGGTTCAACCGGATGCTCGTGGTCTCCGGCGACGGCTTCATGGACCAGGAGGACCTCGACATCCAGTGGGACACCTCCCAGGTGCCCGACGGCGCCTACACCATCCACGCGCAGAGCAACAACCCCGAGGACGAGTATGGCCCCATCGACACCATAAACGTGACGGTGGACAAAACCGCCGAAACCAATCTCAATTTCAACCATGACGACCACCTCAACCCGGCCCTGCAGCCGCTCACCGAGAGCTACCCGGCGCAGCCCATCGCCGAGATATGCACCGTCTCCGAAGGCGACATCCTGGGCAGCAGCGATTATACCTACCAGCCCAGCGAAAGCGAAGCATACTGCAACACCCTGTTCTGGTGGGCCAACGTCTCCTACGTCGACGACGTACTGACCATCCGCGGGAAAAGCTACGACCCCAAGCCCTACGGCAACCTGACCGACATCCACGTCTGGATCACCAACGGCGAAGACGAGGTGGTGTACGAGGCATGGCGCAACGACACCAAGACCTACTACGAGGGAGAATGGGTCACCGGCGAGGTCGAAGAACACGGACGCGCCGGCGCCCTCGCCTACATGCCCGAATCATTCGAGCGGGACATCCTGTGGACCTCCAACGGCAGGTTCACCGGCCAGGAAGACGTCATCCAGGCCTTTTCCCAGGGCTACGGCTTCGCGTTTTTCTCCGGCCACGGCAGCCCCGGATACTGGGGCGACCAGTACCCCGGCATCCCCGGCAACCGCCAGCATGGCTCCGTCGACGGCCTCACCGTCTCCCAGGTCTCGCCGTTCTTCCCCTGGATACAGCGCCCGGCGTTCCCCATGAACCAGCTGGAAAACACCGGCGAATACCCCGTGGTCGTGGTCGGCGGCTGCCACAACAGCCAGTTCAACGTCTCCGTCATCCCCTCCGTGCTCGACATCTTCATGCTCCTGTTCTTCGGCAAAAACCTCTACATGCACACCTACGGGCAGCCCACCCCTGAATGCTGGGGCTGGTACATCGTCAAGCTCCCCGACACGGGCGCCATCGCCTCCATCGGCAACACCGGCTACGGCTGGGGCTGGGAGGGCGAATACTGCACCGTCGGGGCCGGCGACGGCTGGATCACCTCGGAGTTCTTCCGCCAGTACGGCGAACACGGCTACGACATCCTGGGCACCGCCCACGCGCAGACCATCACCACCTACATCTCCCATCACAAGGACTTCCGGCTGCCCGAATCCTGGTGGTATCCCGACACCGGATGGGACTGGATAGACGAAAAAACAGTGCAGCAGTGGGTGCTCCTCGGCGACCCGTCCCTCCAGATGGGCGGCATCCCCTAGTTCAGACGCGCTGCAGGTTCAGCGATAGGGTGGTGAGCATCTGGCCAGCCGTCTGAAGCTCTCTCCTTAGGCGTACCTGCTGTACTGATCGGGCTTTCCCCTGCAGACAGTCCCCTTAGCCGCAGACCAAGTGCAGCAGTATATGTAAGTACATTTTATATACCACTGTTTTTTGTTACATGTAAGTAAAATATATATACCTTCTTTTTTTGTTACATATCGTGAAAGGGAAAAAACGGGAGCGAATAATACGAGTACTGCTGACGCATCCAGACCAAACGCTCACCAAGTACCGCATCGCAAAAGAAGCAGAATGCTCCCACGTATGGGTCCTGAAATATCTCCACAAACTCGAGCAAAAAAAGCTGGTCAACAACACAGACATCACCGACATCAAAGGCCTGTTTCTACACTGGCTCGAAATCAACACCATACCAGCATCCAGGCAATACAACATCCAACAACCCCTCGACCTCATCGGAAACACCGAGCTGAAATACGCGCTCACCACCTACTACGCCGAAAGCCTCATACAAGACTACCTGTTTCCCTCACGAGTTGACATCTACATAGAAAAAAACGACCTGCCGCAATGGCATACCATGCTCACCGAGCACGGCCTCGCCGGCAAAGGAAACGTTAGATTGCTCGGGGACGACCACCACGTATTCTACGCCAACAAAAAAATAAAAGGATACAACACCGTATCCATCCCCCAGCTCATCCTCGACCTGCTCCGAGAAGAAGGCGTGGCACAAGAAGCCGCATACATGTTAATGGAGAAAAACTACCATGCCGCTGTACGCTGAAATAGAAACGAGTACCTCCTTTGCATATCTGCAAACCATCACTGCCGGAATCCTGGTGGTATCCCGACACCGGATGGGACTGGATAGACGAAAAAACAGTGCAGCAGTGGGTGCTCCTCGGCGACCCGTCCCTCCAGATGGGCGGCATCCCCTAGTTCAGACGCGCTGCAGGTTCAGCGACAGGTCCGCGCTCTTCACCGAGTGCGTCAGCCATCCCAGCGAGATCACGTCCGCGTAGGTATAGTTGGTGATGTTATCCGGCGTGATGCCCCCGGAGACCTCGATGACCACGTTGGGATACACCTCCCGGGCCTCGCTGGCCGCTATCTTCCCCTTGGCGGGCGGCATGTTGTCCAGCATGATGATGTCTGCTTCCTCCTCGGCGGCGATGACCGCCTCCTCCACCGTTTCCACCTCGACCTCCACGGGCATGTCCAGCTTCGCCTTGGCCTTGCGCACCGCCTCCCGGATGGACATGAACGCCAGATGGTTGTCCTTGATGATGATGCCGTCGTAGAGGCCATGGCGATGCGGCATGCCCCCGCCGATCTCGACGGCCTTTTTTTCGTAGCGGCGGAAGCCCGGCGTGGTCTTCCGGGTGGCCGCGACCGTGACCCCGTTGTTTTTCCTGCGGCAGGTCTCCATGAGCTCATGGGTCAATGTGGCGATGCCCGTCATCCGGGTGAGGATGTTCAACGCCAGCCGCTCCGCCGCCAGAATGCTCCGGGCGTCGCCGGCGACCTTTATCACCGTGTCACCCGATGACGCCGCGTCGCCGTCGCTGGCAACCTGCTCGACGTCGACCCCGAAATGGGTGAACACCGCGCCGGCCTCCACCAGCCCGGCCAGGATGCAGTGCTGCTTCGCCATGATGTCTCCCGTGGCCTGCTGGTCGGACAGCAACGCGTCGGAGGTCACGTCGCCCGCGCTGCCCATATCCTCGTGGATGAACCGCTGCAGCTCCTCCTCGCTTATCATGCTCATGAGAACGTATTAATAGACAGCATCTATTTATTGGTATGGATTCCCTGCAGCTCGGCATCATCGGCTGCGGCGCCATCGGCACCGACGTCGCCCGCGCTGCCGACCACATGGACGAAATCGAGGCCATCTACCTCCACGATGTCGACCAGGACAAGGCGGAGACGCTCGCCGCCGCTGTCGGCAAGGCCACCGTCGCCTCCTTCGACGACTACCTCGACAGGGTCGACCTGGTGTTCGAAGCCGCCTCCCACCAGGCAGTCCGGGAATACGCGGAACGGGTCATCGAGTCGGGCACAGACCTCATCATCATGAGCATCGGCGGGCTGCTCGACGACGAACTCCGGGAGCGCCTCCGCGCCAAGGCCCGAAAGCATGGATGCACCATTTATCTGCCGTCTGGCGCGGTCTGCGGCATCGACGGCATCAAAGCCGCGCACCATGCGGACATCGACGAGGTCACCCTGGTCACCACCAAGCCGCCCGAGTCGCTGGGCCGCGAGCTCGACAAGCGCACCATCATCTTCGAGGGCAAAGCCCGCGACGCCGTCGAATATCTGCCCAAAAACGTCAACGTAGCCGCCTGCCTCTCCCTGGCCGGCATCGGGTTCGACCGCACCAGGGTCAAGGTCGTCGCCGACCCCGTGGTCAAAACCAACAGCCACAAGGTGCTCGCTCACGGCGACTTCGGCCGCCTGCGCGCCGAGGTGGAAAACCTGCCCAACCCCAACAACCCCAAGTCCAGCTACCTGGCCTCCCTGTCAGCCATCGCCACCCTCCGCCGGGCCATCGACCCCATCCAGATAGGAGCCTAGCATGCGCGCCATCCAGATTGCCGCGCTCGCCGCCGCCGTGCTGCTGCTCGCCACGGGCACCATGATGGCCTACGAGCGCGCGCAGACATTCAACGAAAACCGGTGCTGGGGCTGCCTGGCCCTGAACCCCGCCGGCACGGTCTTCGACGGCTTCTGGACCACGTATCCATCGATTTACGGCGGCAAAGCCGGCGACACCGTCTCCCATCCCGGCTGGATCGCCGACGCATTGAACCATACCCCGGTGGTCATGCTCTTTTTCTGGTACCAGGGCTGCAGCTCGTGCAAAGAGCTCTGGGACACAATGCGGGACATGGGCACGGTCACCGGCGGCGAAGCGGACGGCGACATCACCATGGCCAACGTCACCCTGTACAGCATCGACTTCCTCGGCGGCGGCAACCAGACCCGCAGCCAGGCGTTCGACGTCTACACCATAGACAGGGGCGCACCGACCACCGTGATACTCCTCAGAAAAGACGGCGCCATATATTGGTACGCGTTCGAAGGCGCCACCTATCCAAAGGACAAAAACGGCGAACGGATGACCGTCCAGGCATTACTCGAGGAAGCGCTGGAGGAGGCCCGGCCATGACCCTCTGCGGGTTCAACTGCGGCGCCTGCCCCTTCGCCTACCTCTGCATCCCCATGGCCGTCGGCGCCGCCATCGTCTGGAAGCAGTACGCCGAGAGCACGATGCAGAAAAAGCGCTTCGCGTCCCAGGTATCATTTCTGTTCATCTCCAACCTCGCCTTTCTCGTTGGAAGCACCGGCCTCATCTACACCTACTTCTACTGCTGGGAGGCCCCCCTGGCGGCCATGGCCTGCCCCATCGGCATCCTTGAACATGCGGCCATCGAGGTCAACCTGATGCTCGGCGTCTACCTGGCCGGCTTCATCGGCCTCGCTTCGGTGGTCTTCGGCCGGGCCGCCTGCGGCTGGGCCTGCCCCATCGGCTTCCTCCAGGACATGATCGGCATCAAACGCCGGGTGAAAAGCACCCTCGCCCAAACAGTCGACCGGCACGGCCGCTGGCTGAAATGGGCCATCCTGCTCGCCATCGCCCCCGTATCGTATATCACGGGGCTGATGGCCTTCACCGAGATCTGCCCCATCGGCGGGCTGACCGCCACATTGCCCACCCTGGCGCTCGACCCCGGCGCCTACACCTATTCCGCCTTCTTCTACCCCAAGATGCTCTTCCTGGCCGGCTTCTTCGTGCTGGCCGTGCTGCTCATCCGGGGCTGGTGCCGGCATCTCTGCCCCATCGGCGCCATGATGGCCCCCTTCAACCGTATAAGCCTGCTGCAGCTCCGCGTCGACCACGACAACTGCATCCACTGCGGCAGATGCGCCGAGATCTGCCCCATGGACGTCGACATGCCCGAGCATCCCGCCAGCGCCGAATGCATCCGCTGCGGCCGCTGCGTCGAGGTCTGCCCGGTCGACGTCATCACGCTGGGTTTCACATGATACGCCCCGTCCGCTACGATGACCTGCCGATGGTGATGGCCATCGCCGAGGACACCCTGACCATGTCGTACACCCTCGACTTTTTCGTGGGCATGTGGCAGCTCTCCCCCGAACATTTCCTGGTCGCCGAACATGACGGCGCCATCACCGGCTTCATCCTGGGCGTGGTCACCGACACCGCCTCCCTGCGCATCCTGCTGCTCTGCGTCACCCCGCAGCATCAGCGGCAGGGCATCGGCTCAGCCCTGCTCCAGCACATCTGCACCCCGGACATCAGGCACATCCATCTCGAGGTCAGAGCCGACAACCCCGGCGCGACAGCCTTTTACCGCCGGCAGGGCTTCACGGTCACCGAGCGCCTGCCCGACTTCTATCCCGACGGAACCGACGGATACCGCATGGAACGACAGCAGATGTAGCGGTGGATCCGTCATCAATATCCCGGGCATGGATACGTGATAAAAACAGCAGCATTTATATAGGGTCGAGAATGATATGTATTCTGACATCCGGCTAGACCGGCATGATATGGGGAGCCCGTATGGAACTGGAAGCCCTTTTCTACCTGGTGCCGCTACTCGTCGGCGGTGTCATCTCGCTCATGCTAATCGGAACGCTGCTTCCCCGGCGAGACGCGCCGGCCATACGGATGTTCATGATGTTCCTCGGCGCCGTCTGCCTGTGGACGTTTGCCTACGCCCTTGAGCTCTGGGCGGGCGATTTTCAATGGATGCTGCTCTGGCGGAAGCTCCGCTACG
>CAZQNC010000034.1:0-12720 GCA_964594625.1 uncultured Thermoplasmatales archaeon
AACACTTGGGTCGCGGAGAGCTACGACGAGCATCCGGAATCGACATGGTACTGGACCGAGAAGCGGGCCAACTCACCGACGCACAGCTTCCACACCCAGCCGGACAACCTGCCGAGCTACGAAGCCTATTCCAACGACAGCCTGATTCTCGAGGACTGGTTCCACGTCAATGAATCCGTTGACGGTGAACAGGTTTCGCAGGCGTACCTCAGCCTGGCACACTGGTGTGAAGGCGAGTTCGACGGCACCAACGCCCTGGACTACGGTACCATATATGTCATCAACGCAACCGGCCGACACGAAGTTGCCGGTCCGATTTACGACACCGGCGGCGAATGGGAAGTTCTCAACGGTGCAGACGGATTCGACATCTCTGATTTCATCGGACAGGACATCAAGATAGAGTTCAACTGGCAGTCTGACGCCACCAATAACTACGAGGGCTGGTACATCGACGACGTCAATATTGACTACAGTTATACGGCTCCGCAGCCGCTCGTCTGGGACGGCTACAAGAACGTTGACCTGCCGGCACGCACCGAGAAAACCATCCAGTCACAGCTCGAGTGGGAACCCGAGATGGAAGGCCAGTATTACATACAGGTCTACCTGGCTGACAATACCATCGACGACCCCAACCTGGAAAACAACGAAGTCAACTGCAGCCTGTGGATTGGCGACATCTGCGATGCCGCCGTCGACGACATCTGCGCACCGTCAGACGTCGAGCTCGACCACGAAGTCGGATACGAAGAAATCCCGATTAACGTGACCGTCCGCAACAACGGCACACTCGAAGAAGACATCCCGGTCACCGCATCCGCGCAGCACCTGCTCACCAATTATATCGTGGATGACGATGTAGAGAGCGGTGTCCTGCCCGGCTGGCAGTTCATGTGGACCGGCGTCGGCCCATCCGACGACCTGTGGTCCATTACGGACGAGCAGTTCTTCAGCCCGACCCATTCGTGGGCACTGGACACCACCGGCACCCCGCTCGGTCACGCCAAGCTCTGGGAAGGCATCAACCCGTTCCAGCAGGGCGGCGTCAAATGGGAATCACAGGTCAAGTACAACTTCCCGTCAGGCGCAGGCGCCCAGCCAGTCTTCCTGGCCACGAACTACTACTGGGATATGTCAATCGGTGCAGCGCGTGAGCGTCCATTTGAGGGCTCAAGCGGCTGGACGACCTTCGACGCTGACGAATACGTCCGCAACAACGATCTCTACTGGGAAATCGTGCCCGCTGACAGCTTCGCCGACTTCCTCCAACAGCTCTACGACCTGTTCGCATATCAGTACGAGCCAACTTTCGAGAACATCCAGATTGGTTTCCACGTCGAGGCACCCGGCGGTCTGAGCGCAGGCGAAGGCTTCTGGTTTGACGACTTCCAGCTGTACACCGAGTATACCGGTGCCACCGTCTGGGAGGAGACCAAGAGCATCACGCTCGCGCCCGGCGAGACCGGCTACCTCGAGTACACCTGGAACACCACCGAGTACTGTGACTACATCATCTCCGGCAACGTTGAGCTCGGCTGCGACGAGGACCCGACCAACAACGAAGCCACCACCAGCACCCGCATCCATGAGTGGCAGTATGTGGATACCTACGAAAAGGTGTCATTCGACGACAACACCTGCGGCGACCCCGCCCAGTGGGAGATTGTCGAAGAATGCTCCCTCTGCCCGGATGACAACTTCTGGTGGAACGGTCAGGGTACTGCTTACACCAACGACCGGAACGACATCCTCGAAATCGCCGAGACCTTCAACTTTACCACCGCAGACTATGCCTACGTGAACTTCTCGACGTACTACTACATCGAGGAGGGCTACGACTACGGCTACGTCGAAGTCAGCAACGACAGCGGTGACACCTGGTTCATCCTGGACATGCTGACCAACAACACCGCCGGCGCATGGGAGGACCTCTCCTACACGCTGACGCCCGGTCTCACGATACTGGAAAGCCCCTACACCGGCATGATATTCGACATGCCCGCCACGTTCTTCACCGAGAACATGCACTTCCGCTTCCGGTTCTACTCTGACGCCGTTACCACGGAGAAGGGATGGTACATCGACGACGTGCAGGTCAACATGTTCAACGGCACGTGGAACGAGCTCTTCTTCGACGACATGGAAGACATCGAGGAGAGCCTCTACATGTGGGACACCCACTACATGTGCTACGGCAACCACTGGCACGAGGAAGACAACTTTGGCACACCGTACCCGGGCCCGGACAGCACCGCCTGGTGGAACGGCGACAACCGCACCTGGATAGGAGAGGGCGTCCTCTACACCGCCGACTACACCGGTCCTGGCTTCTGGGACGGCACATGGACAGCGGACATCGCTGAAGGCTCAGCCAGCTGGAACTTCTGGTTCGGCATCAACGGCGAGCGACTCCTCGCTAACGTCGCACCCGGCCCACTGGACGCCTGGCTGAACAAGACCATCGACCTGTCCCTGGCCTCGGGCACCACCCTGGTCAGCATGGACCTCGACTACTCCGGCACGGACCGCGATTACTGGTTCACCGTCACCGACGGCACAAACACCGAAAACTACCTGATAGACTTCAGCGTCGGACCCGGCCACTACGCCGGCGGCAACGAGACATTCGTCTTCGACATCTCGTCGTTCGCAGGACAGTCCGATGTAACCATGGGCTTCCACGCAAACTTCACCGCCGACGGCACCGAACAGTTCGCCCAGTGGCACCTCGACGTGCAGTCCAGCGGACCGACCATCCCGGTCAACCGGTACTACAACAACGTCGACGAAAAAGTCATCTTCGAATACGACCTGACACACGCCTACGAAGCCATTCTGCACTTCTCGCAGAACTACAGCTTCGCCAACGAAGACGACATCGGCTGGGTTGAAGTCTGGGACGGCAGTGCATGGAAACCGATACTGATGAACAAGGGATCCTCCGACTGGGGCACCACCACGCTGGACATCACCAAGTACATCGACCACGAGGAATACACCAAGGTCCGCTTCCGCATGGTCTCCGACGCAACCCTCACCAGCTACGGCTGGCTGGTCGACAACGTCAGCATCGACGGCAAAGTCGACTACACCGCTCCCACCGCGACACATACCGTTGACCCGGCCTCACCCGACGGAAACAATGGCTGGTACACCGGCGACGTAGAATTCACGCTGAGCGCCACCGACAACACCAAGGTCGACCACATCGAATACCGCATCAACGGCGGCAGCTGGCTGACATACACCGGGCCGGTGACCATCGACGACGACGGCGAGTTCACCATCGACTACAAGGCCATCGACCAGGTTGGCAACGAAGGAAGCGTCAACAGCTTCTCGTTCAAGATAGACGGAACCAACCCATCCGGCAGCCTCGACTTCCCGCAGACCGGCTACATCTACCTGTTCGGCAACGAGCTGATGCCGCGGATACTCTTCAAGGACAAAGCGCTCATCATCGGCGGTCTGACCGCCACAGCGAGCGCGTCCGACGGAGGATCCGGCATGAGCCACGTGACCTTCAAGACCAACGCTGACAGCTCCAACGTCGTGACACCGTACGAGTACAACCTGCCGTTCTACTTCTTCGGAAGCGACACGCTGACCATCTCCGCCACCGACCTTGCTGGCAACACCGCAACAGGCCTGGGCTCAGTCGACTACATGAAGATACTGTAGAACCGACACCACCCCCCTTTTCCCTCTTTTTCCCCTTTTTATTTTTCTGTTCCACCAATCATGTTTACCCCATCGATACACTTAAAAACAACTTTCATATTGTGGAAGTAAGGTGTCACACATGTACGGAAATACAAAAAAAGCCGTTCTGTCCATCGTCCTTGTAGCAGCGCTTGTCTTCATATTTTTCAGCCCGGCCATACAGGCCAATGGCAACCAGCCGCCCAGCGTCGATTTCAGCTGGACGCCCACCGAGGACATCCAGACGGGTGATACCGTACAGTTCACAGACAACAGCAGCGACCCCGACGGCACCATCATTGCCTGGGAATGGGATTTCGGCGACGGCAACTACTCAATCCTTGAGAATCCCTCGCACACCTATACAGAGAATGATACGTTCACGGTTGAGCTCACTGTCATCGACAATAACGGCTCAACAAATACGACCACCAAGCAGATTATTATACAGAATCAGGCGCCGACGGCTGACGCCGGTCCGGACCAGCTGGTCAACACCACGCTGGTTTCCTTCGACGGCACCGGCTCCAGCGACCCGGACGGCAGCATAGACAGCTACGAATGGGACTTTGGCGACAACAGCACCGGGACCGGCCCGACGCCGACGCACAACTACAGCCAGGATGGCTATTATACCGTCACGCTCAACGTCACCGATGACGACGGGGGCACAGACGAGGACACCACGGAGGTCACCGTTGACACCCAGGCTCCCAGTACCACTCGCGACCTCAATGGGACCGTAGGCGACAACGACTGGTATACCTCCAATGTCACCGTTACGCTCACCGCTGAGGACAACGTGTCAGGTGTCCAGGCCATATATTACAAAGTCAATGATGGCAACTGGACGCTCTATCAGACATCCTTCAAGGTTTCTGCAGAAGGAGAAAACATCGTGCGGTACTACGCTCGGGATGATGCAGGCAACAAGGAAACGACGAAAAACGTCACCGTCAAGATAGACAAAGAAGGGCCATCCGTTACCATCACCACGCCGGAAGAAGGATACATCTACCTGTTCGGACGGCGTCTGCTGCCCACGATACGGGGCAACACCTACGCCTTCGGCCGCATCACCATCGAGGCCACGGTTACCTCGTCACCGGCGGACATCGACAAGGTCCGCTTCCTGGTTGACGACGAAGTCCGATTCACCGATTTCGAGGCACCCTACAGCTGGAGATGGGGCATGGCACTCGGCGGTCATTCAGTCGAAGTGAAAGCCATCGACATGGCCGGGCAGAGCAGCACGGCGGAACGATACATCTCGATTATCAGCCTGCTGCCCGGTGGACAGAGCAGCACCGCAGCATCGCCAGCGGACGGCGTCGCCGCCTCTTGATTCTTTTTCCATCCGATGGGCCCGTGGGGTAGTTTGGAATCCTTGTGGCTTCGGGTAACCGACAGCAAGGTTAGAAAATGCCATTGACCCGAGTTCAAATCTCGGCGGGCCCATTACCTTTTTAACCACTTTCCCGATAATCGGATGAGCGGGCGTGATCTAGGGGTTAGGATACAAGCTTCCCAACAACCCTTTTCATGCCATGAAAAGCGTTGGCGGAAAGGGGGGAAAAAGCTTGTCGCCCGGGTTCGAATCCCGGCGCCCGCATAGCTCTCAATATACGAGAAATAACACCATGGAGTGATACAATGAAGCACAAAAAGAGACAGATTGCCACGACAGCGGCCGTTCTCTTCACGCTGCTCGCAGCCGGTTGCCTGTCATCCAATTCATCAGACGAGCTCGCGGTATCGCTTACGGCGGACAAGGACACCTACACGTTCGGCGAATCCATGCTGGTCCAGGTGACCATACAGACCCCGGAGAAAATGGAGAACGTCACCGTGAATGGAGACGGCCTGGTCAGCAGCAAGGGCCCCCAGGTCAGACTGGGGCCGCGCACCGTGGACCTCCTCCCCGGGACAAACATCGTCAACTTCACCCGGCGCGTGCCCTCCTGCTCCCCCTGCACAAAGCTCAACGAGGGCAGCTACAACATAACCGCCATCGTGTCATACAAAAAAGAGGTTATCGCCGAGGTCTCCTGCACCGTCACGCTCACCACATAGGCACATTTTTTATATCCCCCTATATAGACATCTATGGCCTCGCGTCGCACCCTGGCCGCCATCATCCTCGTCGTGCCGTTTCTCTACATCTACGGTCTCGGGGTGCTCTCGCTGTTCTTCGACGCCGGCGACGCCTACATCACCCCGGGGGTGCTGCTCGTCTCGCTGCTGCTCAACCTCCTGGTCATGGCCGGCTCCGTCCTGCTGGCAACCAGGGCCCTGTACGGCGGCAGCCTTCGCCGGGTGCTCCATCATCTCTACGTCCGGCGGAACAACGCCCCCGTTTCCATACTCGTCGGCACTGCCACCGCGCTGCTCTTTCTCTTCGCTCTTGGCGCCGTGCTCATGGGTGCGCAGCAGCTCGGCTTCGACGTGGACAGCGAGCTCTCCGGTGCCATCGCGGAGAACATGACGCCGTTGCTGCTGGTGGCGGTGCCCGTGCTGTCGGCGGTGAGCGAGGAACTGTTTTTCCGGGGGTATATCCAGATGCATCTCGCGTCATGGCGGGGGCAGCTGCTGGCCATCCCGGTGTCGGCGCTCCTGTTCGGCGTGGCGCATCTGGCCTACCGGCATCCCGTGCAGGTGTTCGCCCCGTTTGCGTTCGGCGTGGTGCTGGGATTGCTGATGCTGCGGTATCGGAACGTGCTGGCGCCGATGGCGGCTCATTTTACCTTCAACTTCGTGCAGCTCGCCGTCGTCTACCTTCTGTAGATATCTGCGTGGTCGTGCGACGGCGAACTCGATAGATACCAATCAATCGAGACCAGTCCTGCCCCGGAAATGGGATGGCTCTGCAACGAAACGGTGATAAACATCCGAAGGATGTAGCATATGGACGCGCTCGTATTCGGCGGGGGAAAAATGGGGCTGGCCATCGCCCACGACCTCGTCCGGCATGGAGCCGGGGTGACCGTGGCGGACGCCGATGCCGCATGTCCCGCCCGGCGGCTGGATGACGCCGTATCGTTTCAACGGCTTGACGTCACCGATACATCATCGGTTGCAAAAATGATGCGCCAGTGCGACGTGGCGGTCAGCGCTCTCCCCTACGATTTCAACTACATGCTGGCGCGGGCAGCCGTCGACGCCGGCGTCCATTTCTGCGACCTGGGCGGCAACACCG
The DNA here is from genome assembly GCA_964594625.1 of uncultured Thermoplasmatales archaeon. GTDB lineage: Archaea > Thermoplasmatota > E2 > UBA202 > DSCA01 > CAZESS01. The sequence continues at coordinate 6,902 of CAZQNC010000034.1, forward strand.
ACATGGTCAAACGGGAGCTCATGCTCCATGATGCAGCCCGGGATGCAGGGGTCACCGTGGTCCCCGACTGCGGTCTCAGCCCGGGATTGACCAACGTCCTCGGAGGATATCTCATAGAGGCCGCCGGAGCCAGCCGGCTGCACATCCGGGTGGGCGGGCTGCCGCAGCAGCCGCAGCCGCCACTAGAGTATGCGCTGGTGTTCTCCGCCCACGGCCTGGTAAACGAATACATTGGCAGGGCGCGCGTCCTCCGCGACGGGCGGATGGTGACGGCGGAGCCCCTGTCCGGCCTGGAATCCATCGAGTTCGAAGGGTTTCCCAGCCTGGAGGCGTTTACCACCGCCGGGGGCACCTCGACGCTTCCCGACACCTACGCCGGCCGCGTCGAGACGCTCGACGACAAGTCCATCCGCTACCCGGGCCACCGGGACAAGATACGGCTGCTGAAAGACCTGGGCTTCTTCGACGACGAAGCGCGAGCCATGACGGAGCAATTGCTGCAGACGGCGCTGCCGTCAGACGTGCCGGACTTCGTGGTGGCCCGGCTCACCGCCATCGGGGACAGCACCATGACCGTAGAGATACATGATTTTTATGACGCCGAGACGGGGCTCTCCGCCATGATGCGCGCCACAGGGTTTCCCACGTCCATCACGGCGATGATGCTCGCAAAAGGAGAGATACCCGGGCCGGGCTGCCTGCCGCCGGAACGCTGTGTTCCCCCTGAGCTGTTCATCGAACGGCTGCGGGAGCGCGACATCCAGGTAGACATCCGGACAGCCGGCTAGTGCAGATGCCGCCGGATGTCGCCGACCAGGCGGAGCGAGCCGGTCACCAGGATGACGTCGCCTTCGCCGGCCATCGTCCTGGCTTTCCGGAGGGCGTCCGCCGGGCCCGTAGCAACCTGGCAGTCCCGCCCCATCTCGGTGAGCATATCGGCAATGTCAGCTTCGCTGGCCGCCCGTTTCGTCGGGGCGGCGGTTGCGATGACCGGTCCCGGCGGCAGCTCGCGGATGATGCCGGGGATGTCCTTGTCCCGCATGGCCCCGAACACGATGCAGCAGGGCCGGATGTCCATGTTTTCCAGCGACATCCGCAATGCCTGCATAGCCGCCGGGTTGTGCGCCCCGTCGAGCAGTACGCTGCCCAGCCATTCCAGCCGCCCGGGCAGCCAGGCGCTGGCGACGCCGTCAAATATGCTGCGGCGGTCAACGCCGAGCACCTCCGCGGTTTGTACCGCCAGCGCCAGGTTTTCCCCCTGGTAGGCGCCGGCAAGCCCGGGGGCAAGCTCGTAGCGCCGCCCGGCTGTCACCGTGAAGCAACCCGGCTTGGTCTGCTGCCACATGCTCCGGGATACGACATGCAGCCTGGCTCCCATCCGGATGGCCCGCCGCCGTACGACGTCGAGCGCCGTCCCGGTGCAGGCGGTTACCACATTGCCGCCCTCTATGGCACCGGCTATCTCCCCGGCGATGGCCACAACGCTGTCGCCCAGATGCTCCACATGGTCGAGCGACACGTTGGTGACGACGGTCACGTCGGCGTTTACAGCCGCCGTGGCATCGTAGCGACCGCCCATGCCGACCTCGAGCACCGCGTAGTCAACGGATCGCTGGCTGAAATAGCGGAGCGCGATGGCGGTTACTGCTTCGAAAAAGGTGAGCTTCACGTCATGTTTCATCAGCCAGGAGGCATGTCGCTCCAGCTCCCGGTCGCCGATAGCGTCGCCGTTGACCATGATGCGCTCGTTGACTCGTTCCAGCTCCGGGGAGGTGTACACGCCCACGGTGGCCCCGGACTGCTGGAGGATGCTTCCCAGCAGGATGCAGACCGAGCCTTTGCCGTTGGTGCCGCCCACCCGGATGACATGCCCCGGCAGCTCGATGTCTTGGAGCACCTCCCGTATGCGCTCCAGTCCCAGCCGGATGCCCCGCTGTTTCAGGCCCTGCAGCCACCGCATTGCTTGGGTCATCAGAATCCTTCCGGGTACAGCACGTCGGGATGCGCCCGGTCCATCCAGCTGTCGCCGGGCAGGATGCGCACCCGTCGCCCCTCGATATGGAGGCGGTCCTGCTCGAAAAGGTCGATGCTCCGGGGCAGCAGCTGATGCTCGACGCGGAGGATGCGCCCGGCCAGGTCGTCACGGCTGTCGTCCTGGTGCACGCGGACGGCTGCCTGCAAAATGACGGGCCCGTGGTCGGCTTTTTCGTCCATGAAATGTGTCGTACATCCGGATATCTTGACGCCGTAGCGGAGGGCGTCGCCCTGCCCGTCGGTGCCCTTGAACGAGGGCAGCAAGGCCGGATGGATGTTGATAAGCCGGCCGTACCATTCCCGGACAAACGAGGGCGAGAGGATGCGCATGTAGCCGGCGCCCACGGCGAGGTCGACGTCGTGTTTTTCGAAGACGGTCTGTATCTCCCGTTCGTGCCGCTCTTTGTCCGATGCGCTGCAAAACCGGGCGTCTATGCCGTGCTGTCTGGCCCGTTCGAGCGCATATGCATCCTCGGTGTCGCTGGCGACGACGCCCACCCGGCCGTTGATGTCATCGCTGTCGCAGGCGTCGATGATGGCCTGGAGGTTGGTGCCCGTGCCGGAGGCGAGAACGCCGATGGTGAGCATACCCGTGCAACATGACGGGCTTTAAGGATTTAACTCTTCACCCCGGTTCCCGCATCATTTTGAAACATTGTATATCATGCTGGTCCTGTCCGTGGGGAGGACATTGTTTCTTTCAGCACCGCCGGGTGTCCCGGTGTCCGCTTCCTCGCGCCATTTCTGGCGGATCGTTTTCTACCCCGGGGTGTTGTATGGTCCGGATACGGTGCCATCATCCTGGTTTCGCGGGCGGCGCAATTTTTAAAATATGGAAAGGGTTCGTATCATCGTAAGGAAAGCATATACATGAAACAACATCTTGTCGTATGTCTGCTGGCCGCGGCACTGGCTGCGGCTCCCGTTTCCTCGCTCGCGCATCTGGCGCCCGGCTGCGCGGAAACCGTCGAGGGGCCGGGCAGCGACGCCCTGGATGACGGATGGCTGGAAGAACGAGGCGGCGTCCCGGTGTTGCATGTCGCCGGTTCGCATTATGACATGGGCTATCAGCATGGCTTTTTCCTCCGGAATGAAACCAGGGAGAACATACGGGCGATGCTGCACGGGCGGTCTGTCTCCCGGCTGTACGCCCGGTGGAACACCACGAAGGCGTATGTCCCCGATGGATATGTCGACGAGCTGCAGGGACTGGCGGACGGCGCGGGAATTTCGTTTGCCGAGGTGGCAGCCGCGTACATGTCCGTGGTCACCTGGGGCATGGGCTGCTTTGGCATCGCCGCGTGGGGCAACGCCACGAGACCGGGCGACATGCTGCATTTCCGCAGCTTTGACCTGCCGATGGACATAGAGGACCCGGTCACCGGCACATATGTACACGAAAACGCGGTGTTGATTGTCAGAGAGCCACGATACGGATATGCCTCCCTGTCTGCCTCCATAGCCGGGTCGCTCAACGGCGGCGGCGGGTTTAACGAACACGGCGTCGCGGTGGGCATCCACACGTCGTGGACCCACGATGCAACCTTCAAGGGCACCCCGGCCATGCTCCGCGTCCAGATGACATTGGACCATGCCGGGACTGCCGCCGAGGGCGTGTCATATCTCACCGCCAACGGCACCGCCGGATGGAGCTTCATCGTATCCGATGCCCATACGAAGGCGGGCTACGCCGTCGAAACCACGGCAAACCATTCATACGTCGGCGCCCATGACAGCCCGGTCGAGTCCACGTCTCCGTTCTGGAGCATTCCCCAGGTGGTGCGGCGAACCAATTTTTTTATATCGCCGGAGGTCGCGGCCACCCAGCGCTCGCATTACGACCCCTCCGGCATACCGGGGTTCATACGCATATTCACCGACGACGAGCCGTTCTTTGTTGTCTGGCAGAGCTACCGGGCGATGAGCCAGCTTATAGAAACACACTATGGAACACTTGATTTTAACACGTCGATGGCGCTCTTCCAGTGGGGCTACCGGGGGGACACCGACCTCGCGCTCCGGGTACTGCTGCGGCTGACCGAGGGCACCAGTTTCAACCGGGCGTGGAACATGTGGGTGGCCGACACAGCGTCAGGTGACGTCGACGTCGCCTTTGCCACCCGTTTACGGCCCGCGCAGTACAACGAGATACATCGATTCAACTTCTACGAGCTTCTCGCGGCAACGCCGCCATAAAAAAGGGCTACAGCGACTGCCGATATATCCCCCGGATGTCCGCCTCGCTGAGGTCGCAGGGCGTCGCCGCCGTCTGCCCGCTCTTCAACGCGTCCTCCGTCAGCCGGTCCACCATGTCCGCCGGGACACCCAGGTCGGACAGTCCCATGTCCATGTCCACCATCCGCAGCAGCTCCTGCAGCCCCTGCACGGTGCCCTCAACGGGATCCTCATCGCCATGGTCGAACAGTTCAGCGACATGGGCAAACCGGCCGGGACAGGCACGGCCCACATGTTCAACGTAGGCGACGGACAATGCCGCCAGACCCGCGCCGTGCGCCACGTCGAAATGCCCGCTCACCGGATGCTCCAGCCCGTGCAGCATGGTCACCCGGCCGGCGTCGATCGCCATGCCCGCCAGCGTGCTGGCCAGCGCCATGCTGGACCGGGCCGCCATGTCGTCGCCGTTACGGTAGGCCATCGGCAGGCTGCCGATGATGCGCCGGAGGGCCTCCCTGGCGTAGAGATCGCTCAGCGGCGTGGCCTTCAGGGAGATAGATGCTTCGAGGGCGTGGAAAAACGCGTCGAGGCCGGTGGCTGCCGTCAGCCGGGCTGGCATCGTGGCCATTACCTCGGGGTCCACTATGGCGGCCTCCGGATACGTGGACCGATGCCCCCAGCCATGTTTTTCCTTCGACGTGGGATCGGTGAGCACAAAGTAGCGGTCGACCTCGCTGCCCGTTCCCGCCGTGGACGCAATGGCAAAGATGGGCATCGACCGCAGGGGTTCCTCCCCGTCATAGAAATCGGCTATCGGCCGGTTGTTGGCCGCCGCAATCGCAATCGCCTTCGCCGCGTCCATGGGGCTGCCGCCGCCCAGCCCGATGACCAGGTCGCATTCCTTGGCCATCTCCGCCCCGGCGTCAACCGTGGGAAACGAGGGGTTGGGTTCCACCTGGTCGAAGACCATGGATTCCAGGCCTGCCTCGTCCAGCGACCCGACGACGCGGTCCAAAACACCGGTTTTCTTCATGCTGCTCCGCCCGGTCACAATGAGCGCCGTTCCGCCGTGCTCCCGGACGAGCGAGCCGATGTTCGCGACCGTTCCAGAGCCGAATACCAGATGCACTGGATTATACTGGGTAAACATGCAAATCACCGTCCCTCGTCCCTCATTACGCTGCCGGTATAAGAAGGTAACGCCCCAGGGGGCGTGGCACCGATGCCCATCGCAACGGTGATAAACGACGCCGCGTTCTCTGTACACTGGAGGAACGACATATCGCCCGTATTGCCGGGTACTCCCGGGATGGCAGAGAAGCCGTCAACCCGGCGCTCCAGGAGGCCAGCTCCGCATTCCGGGGGGATTCCCGGGAACGTGCACAGGAGCCACTGCGGGCCGGCCGGCTCGACTACGTGGCTGTGCTGCTGTTCGCCGGCGGCGTGCTGGCCATCTATCTCGATATGCTGGCCGGGGGAGAACTGCTGTTCTGGGGCATCCTGATACCCATCGGCCTGTTCCTCGAGCTGGCCGCCATCTCGCTGCGCCGTCGGCGGAGGCACAATTTTTATAAATAACACTCCATTAACAGGCCAGATGACCAAGACCA
>CAZQNC010000035.1:0-12478 GCA_964594625.1 uncultured Thermoplasmatales archaeon
ATGCTTGGCACGCTGGTGAACGCCGGGGCCGTGGTGGCCGGGAGCGCCGTTGGACTGCTCATCCACCGGAGGCTGCCGAAGCGCGTGACGGGCATCGTGTTCCAGGCCATCGGGCTGTTCACGCTTGTACTGGGCGTCCGGATGGCGCTGAAGACCGACAACCTGCTCATCATGATTTTCAGTCTCGTCCTGGGCGCCATCGCCGGCGAGCTGCTCGGCCTCGATGAGAAGGTGCGTGGCTTTGGCGACTGGCTGCGCCGTCGTCTGGGCTCCCGTCGTGACACGTTTGCTGAGGGATTTGTCACCGCGTTTTTGCTGTACTGCATGGGCTCGATGACCATTCTGGGCGCCATCGAGGAGGGACTGGATGGCTCCCCGGACCTGTTGCTGGCCAAGTCCGTCCTGGACGGGTTTTCCTCGATAGCATTGGCGGCTGGCCTGGGTATCGGCGTCATGTTTTCCGCGGTGCCGTTGCTGCTTTACCAGGGTGGATTGACGCTGGCGGCCGGCGAGCTGCAGCATGTGCTGTCCGACCCGGTCATTGCCGAGGTTACCGCTGTGGGCGGTGTCATCCTTCTTGGCCTGGGTGTCAGCATCCTGAAGATCCGGGAGGTCAGGGTGCTCAACCTGCTGCCGTCGCTTGCCGTAGCAGGGGCGCTGGCCGCGGTGCTGCTCTGAAGGCCAACCTTTATATGGGCGGTGGATATTGTAGGGCCCGATATTGAGGGATTCCCATGAAATGGCAAGGGAAATCACGGAAAAAAGAGACCGGCGGAAAACGCAAGGTTGCCCGGAAGAAGCGGCGCTACGAGCTCGGCAGGGAAAAAACCACCCCGGTTATCGGCGAGGAGCGGCACAAAAAGGTCCGCATCCGGGGTGACAACCAGCGCATCCGGGTGATGGCCGCCAACGTGGCCAATGTCACCGACCCGGAGACCAATGAGACGGAGCGCGCCGAGATAGAGGACGTGCTGGAGAATCCGGCCAATCCGCATTATGTCCGCCGGAACATTCTGACCAAGGGGGCCATCATCAAGACGGACAAGGGTAACGCCCGGATTACGTCGCGGCCCGGCCAGGATGGCTGTATCAACGCTGTTTTGCTGAAGTAACATGCGCGACCGGTATGTGCTGTGGCCCGTCTATTTTGACCGCCGTCTGAGTCGGCAGCAGGGCCGCCGCGTGCCCCGTGAGAGCGCGGTGAAAAACCCGTCGGTTGATGACGTTGCGAAGGCGGCTAAAAAGCTGCAGCTGGACCCGAAGGTGGAGGCAGATGCGGCGCATCCGTCGCGGTGGTGGCAGCGGGAGGGACGGGTGCTGGTGAAGCAGGCGGACAGCAAAACCGTGATTGTGCGTGACGTGGCCGCAGAACTTAATAAAAAACAATAAACATATATTTTTTTTTAACTATTTTAGATAATACATATACTAAATATTAATTTTGATGGAATATATAACATGCAGGGATTCGTGCTAACACATAACACTATATGCCGGCCCCGCATCATTTTTACATAAAACAATACTAAATTTAATAAATATTGATAATAACTAAATTAAATAATCGTTTTTCATAAAAAATTCTTTGCGAGGGTATCGGTGACCACAAAATTAGTGCCCTTCCGCCGCGCCCGCCGATGCTTTTCCCGCTGCACCTCGTTAAACAGCTCACGGGGCACCACCGCCCGATGCTCACCCGGCACCACGATATCCTCCCACTCCAGCAGCCCACAGTACACCGGATTGGAAAGAATGCGCGAAACCGTCTTCTTATCCCACGAACCCCCCTTTTTCGTCGCAATATCCCGTTTTTCCAGCCATTCCACCAAGCCGCCCAGCGAATCACCATCGAGATACCGCCGATACAGCCGCTCAACCACGTTTAGCTCAATGCCAACCTCCTCCAGCCGTCCATCCTTATACTCATAGCCATACGGCGCCGGCGACCCCAGCAATCCCTTGCCACCCTTCGCCTTCTGCCGCATGCCAAAATAGACGCGCTCCCCGATCTGCTCGCTTTCCAGCTGTGCGATACGCTGGATGATATCCATCACGAAGCGCCCCATCGCCGTCGAGGTGTCAAGGCTCTCCGTCATCGACACGAATTCCTTATCGTACTCCCTGAGCGTCTCCATCATCCCCATGAAATTCTTGCTGTTCCGGTGCACGCGGTCCATCTTCATGACCAGTAGCGCATCCCAGGCATCTATCTCCCGGAGCATCTCCTGATATGCGGGGCGATTGGTGTCCCTTCCGCTATAGCCGTTGTCAACGTATTCCCCGGCGACATCCCAGTCCCGGGCGTCACAATAGGAATGAAGCTTCTCAAGCTGGCCGTCCAGCGAAAACCCCTTCAACGCCTGGTCCTCGGTCGATACACGGGCATAGAGCGCGACATTTTTCATGATTCCCATCCCATTACGTGGCCAACGGTGTACCGTTAGCCACTAAAATCTCCTTTTTACTATAAATATCTTGTGAAAAAGCGTGCCACAACCGGGTTTTTTGCAGAAAACAGCGATATATCGGGATTGGGAAAACCGTCATCGGACAACAAAATGCGCCATGACCTTCAGGTATCTTGAATGCAACGCATCATAGGGCCCTGAATGTTACACCGCCGCATGTTATACAAATGATGGAAAGCTGCATCTGCCACGGGGAAACTGCTTGTGCACCGCAATCACGAGGGGAGTGAGCATCACCGATGTCTGCTACACGGACAGAAATACCACCACCCCGACGCTATGCTACTTTTTAGCACGAAATAGTTTATTTCATGAAAAGTAATACCTAGTTTAATAATTTTAGATAATATTAATACTATATATTGTTTTAATGGAAATAGTATGCGCCCCACCGCCTTGTAATCGTTAAAAACATTATTAAAGATATATAGTATCAATATAACATATAATAAATATACATTATATCTAAAATAAAAGAAATAGCCATTATCGTGCTAAAAACATACACGGTGTGGCTGCATATTTTTTAAACATGGCTGTATTGTAGTATTGCAGGATGACACGGAAAAGCAAGAGCGCGCACGACGTGATGCTTCGCTCGTTTGAGAAGGCCATCGCCGCGACGTTCATCGGCAACATCTACACCGCCTTTTTCAGGCAGATGACCATAAACGAGTTCCGCATGGCCGGCATCCGGCCCGGGCACCGCGTCCTCCATGTCGGCTGCGGCAGCGTGCCCAACACCCTGCTCATCCTCGCCGGGGCATATGAGGCGTCCTATGCGGGTCTTGACCGGGATACGTCGGCGGTGGCCCGGGCCCGGGAGATGGTCCGGGACTACGAGCTGGACGAGCAGGTCACCATAGAGGAGGGTGATGCGCTGGCCGTTGACTACGCCGGCTTTGACCTGATTATCTTGTCGCTCGGGGTGGAGCCCCGCAATGCTATTCTAGCTGCCATGCGGAACGGGATGGACGGCGATGCGAAGGTGGTGGCGCGGAAGCCCTGGGATTTCATGGACCGGCTGTACGGACGGGAGACGTTCATCCCGCATGGCTTCCGGGTCGTTGACACGTTCCACCGCCCGGATTTCATCAAGTCGCTGCTGCTGGTGCCAGTGGAACGGCAGGGCTGAAAACGTTTCTGCGCTGCGCCATCGCGTAGCCGGTGACGACCTGCCGGGGGCCCGCCAGCGCCCGGTCGAGCCCGGTGTCGCCGGTGTCCACGAAGAGCGACGGCGTCTCTGCCAGCTTGTGTGGTGTCGCCGCGATGATGACGTTGTCCTCGCCGACGTTTCTGATGACCGCGGGGCTTATCTGCTGGTTGCCCCGGCCGAGGATGCAGCCCTGCCGGCCCATAGGGCTGACCACGATTTTCGCCGGGCGGCCGTCGATGGCTGCCAGGATGTCTGCTTCGCTGCCATCTTTGACCGTCAGGCGTCCGTCGGTGATGACGTCGACGCCCAGCCTACTGGCCTGCACGTCGAGGGCTGCAGCGATGGCTGCTGTGGTGCTCCCGCCCCCGAGGATGCAGGTGGTGCGCCGGAGAGCCAGCGAGAGAAAGGAGGCAATCTGCTGCTTGTGGTGTGTTTCGTCGGCGGTGTGGTACAGCTGTTTCCCTCGCTGGACGAGCGCCGGCGCGGTGAGCGTGCGGGCGGTGCCGTATCGCTGTATGCGTATCCGGCCGTTTCGCATGTCCTGTTCGTTGATGTCCATGATTTCGCGTTCGGTGACGGCTGCCGTGTCGTGCAGGAACCGGTTGATGATGTCTGCTGCCGCGGCGGGGGTGAGCGCGAACACGGCTGAGTACATTTTGACGCCGGCGGGGATGCCAAGAATGGGCACCGTCTGGCCGACGACGCTGTATATGTCGCGGGCGGTGCCGTCGCCGCCGCAGAAAACGATGGCGTCAACTTCTTTGTCGAGAAATCGTCGGCAGGCCGTGTGGGTGTCGGCCGCCGTCGTCGCGGGCGGCGGGGTGTACACCACCTTTGCCGGATGGTTGAGGCAGGCGTTGCCCATGTCCCCGGCGCAGGTAACCACGTGGCCGTCGATATCACGCATGGCATGGACGGCCCTGGCGGATGCGATGGGTGTGGCGCCTCGTCGTCGTGCTTCGGCGGCGACGCCATCGGTTCCCTTGAGCCCGACGCGGCCGCCCATGCCGGCGATGGGGTTGACGAGGAAGCCGATGGTTTTCATTGCATGGGAAGGGTTTCCATGGCCTGCCGGACCAGCTCGGCCGGGTACTCGTAGTCGATGAGCTTGCCGTCGAAGTAGGCGTCGTAGGCGCCGAGGTCGAAGTGCCCGTGCCCGGAGTTGTTGAAGAAGATGGTTTTTTCTTCCCCGGTTTTTTTGCATCGCAATGCTTCGTCGATGGCGGCTTTGACCGCGTGCGTTGCCTCCGGGGCGACCACATGTCCCTCTGTTCGGGCAAACAACTGCGCTGCCTTGAACACCTCGTTTTGGTGGAAGGCGGCGGCGTCCATGACGCCGTCCCGGGTCAGCCGGCTGAGGATGGGCGAGTCGCCGTGGTAGCGCAGCCCGCCGGCGTGTATTGGAGGGGGCACATAGTCGTGGCCAAGCGTGTGCATCTTCATGATGGGGGTGAGCCCGGCCGCATCGCCGTAATCGTAGGCGTAGAGACCCTTGGTCAGGGTGGGGCAGGCGGTGGGCTCGCAGGAGATGATGCTGGTGTCGGGGTGTTCGCCGCGGAGCTTGTCTCCGGCGAAGGGAAACGAGGCACCGGCGAAGTTCGATCCGCCGCCGGTGCATCCGAGCACCACGTCCGGGTATTCGTCTATTTTTTTGAACTGTTTTTTGGCTTCGAGGCCGATGATGCTCTGGTGGAGGCAGACGTGGTTGAGCACGGAGCCAAGTGAGTAATGTGTGTTTTCATGTGTGGCGGCGTCTTCGACCGCCTCGGAGATGGCGATGCCCAGGCTGCCGGACGTGTCGGGGTCTTTTTCCAGGATTTTTCGGCCTGCTTCGGTGGTGGTGCTGGGGCTGGGGAGACAGGTTGCTCCCCAGACGCGCATGAGGCTTTTCCGGTATGGTTTTTGCTCGTAGCTGACCCTGACCATGTACACGGTGCATTGGATGTCGAAGAACGAGGTGGCGAAGGCCAGCGAGGAGCCCCATTGCCCGGCGCCGGTTTCGGTGGCCAGCCGTTCGATGCCTTCTTTTTGGTTGTAGTAGGCCTGGGCGACCGCGGTGTTGGGCTTGTGTGACCCTGGCGGTGAGACACCCTCCCATTTGTAGTATATTTTTGCCGGGGTTTTGAGATGTTGTTCAAGGCGACGGGCCCGGTAGAGCGGGGTGGGCCGCCACAGCCGGTAGATGTCTCTGATGTCGTTGGGTATGTCGATGTATCGTTCGGTTGTCATTTCCTGTCGTATCAGTTCTTTTGGGAAAAGTGGTGTGAGGTCGTCGGGGGCTACCGGTTCTCTGGTGGCGGGGTGCATGACAGGGTCGAGTGGCTCGTGGAGGTCGGCCTGGATGTTGTACCATTGTGTCGGCATTTCGTTTTCGTCGAGCTGTATCTTTGTGGGTTCCATGTCTGCTGTAAACGCACCGGGTATTTATAATTTTGTATAAAAATATACATTAAAGTATATAATTTAACTTTAAAGATATTTTTTGTAATGCGATGTTTTATATTGATAAATTTCATGTACGAGCATGTGGCAGCAGATATACACGTTCTTCCGGCAATACCCCGCGCAGCAGAAGGTGGCCGAACTGCTCCTCATGTACGGTCTTCGCGTCCAAACGGATGGACTGTTCTGCGGACCAATCGAACTCTCCCATGCAAAGGTTGCCAGGGCGATAGGCGTGGACCGCCGGGCCGTGGCGAGCACCATCGAAACCATCATGGAACACGAGGAGCTGCAGCCCGTGTTCGCCAACCTGCAGCCCACAAGCCATCTGAAAGAGGTGGCCCCGCACATGGGCTGGGGCGTCGTCGAAATCATCCCGGTTGATGCCAGCAAGCCGGGCATCCTGGCCGCGGTTGCAGCTATCATCGCCGATGCGGGCATCAGCATCCGCCAGGCCGTCGTCGACGACTACCAGATGACCGAGGAACCCCGCCTGTTTATCGTCACGGAAACCCCGCTCCCCGGCGACGTCATCACGTCGATACGTTCCTGCAAAGACGTCAAAGCGGTCATCGCCTATTAACCTGAAACACCATCGCAACTTTAATAAATTCCAAGGTACTTTCCATCCTATGCGGGTCACCAACATGGCCGCCATGGCCTGTATCATCCTTTCATTCATACTGCTGCCCGCCCTGTCCGGCTGCATCGGCCCACGGGAGGTCGCACAGCGGATGATGGACCGGCTCGAGCCAGAAGACGAATACCGGTGGCAGGAAAAACTGGACGGCCGCGAGGATTTCAACCTCATCGACACCATCAACGAAAACGCCGCAAAAGTGGAAACCTACCCGCTTCGCCCCCTCAAAAAAGATGCATTGTTTTTACATCTCTACGTAGACATTAACTTTTCCAACGTCATCAACAAGGACTGGGAATGCCTGACCACCGGATACGCAAACATCACCATAACGAAGCCCAACGGCGAAAACGAAACATACGATTACCGGGTGCTGGGAAAGGACAACACATATAATGAGTTCTTCTATTTCCCCAATCCAGCCGTGGGCAACTGGACCCTCACCGTCAAGGTGCGGGGCTCCGGATACTACCGGATGTATGCAGAGGCATACGAACCCGTGTAGCCGGCGTAGCTCAGCGGTAGAGCGTCTGACTCGTAATCAGAAGATCGAGGGTTCAAATCCCTCCGCCGGCTCTAACAGTGAAGTGCAGGAGAAGACACGGTTTCCCTAACTTTTCGACACGGGTTCTGATGGCAGTGTACAAAGCATAAGGAAAAGCAAAGAGTATACAGAAAAAGAGGGAAAAAGAGGGAAAAAAGGGCCGTTAGTAACCGCCGATTTTAAGGCTGGGGTCTCCCAGGAGCACCCATCCTTCGACGGTTTTGCCGTCAATCTGGTTGGACATGGGCGGGAATTTCACCAGGAAGTTGGTGATGGCTGTCCCGTGCGCCGCTCCGAGCATGTCCTTGCCCTCCTGAGCGTAGACCCGGAAGAACTCGATGTCGATGAACCCGCCCCGGTATTGGATGCCGTCGAAGATGCCGTCGTCGTCGCTGTCACCGGATTTGCCGTAGCCGTACGAGGTACAGCCGATGCTGGCGATGGCTCCCTTGTCCGTGGCCCGGACGATCCACCAGCCGAAGCTCTCGGGCCCGTAGTCGGAATGCGCGATGACGGCGTCGAGATGGCTGAACTTAAGCAGATTGAGCAGGCTGATGTTGAACTTGCTGTTGCTGCATCCACCGATGACACATACGGGGTACATGCCCTCGTTGCCGAACAGCATGAACTGCGTCTCGTCGATGCCTATCCACGTGTTGCCGTCCTGTGGGGGATGGTTCGCCCAGCTCATCGGGTTGCCATGCCCTTCGAAATTCAAAAAGCCGTATCCCTGGCTGACAGCGTCGATGATGTCCTGCCCGTCGGCGAGCGTCTCATCAGATGTGAACAGCGTTGTCGGTTCGATGCCGAGCGGCTCCAGATATTCTATGGTTTTGCTGACGGTTTCTTCGCCGTCGTACCACTGGTCGCCGGGGAAGGTGTCGCCGCCTATGCCCAGGTAGCGGTTGGCCCAGTCGCTGCCCGCGGCGGTGGTCTCATAGGTGATAATCTTGTCCACCATGACGTTTACCTCGTACACGTTGCGGCAGGCCAGTCGGCCGATGTACACGTCGGGGAACATATCCAGTTCGTCCGTTCCGCTGAAACTCCACTCGCCGAACAGGTCGTTGTCGTTGGTGTCCCAGCTCTCAAAGACGGCGCTCCCGTTGTCGTACCGGTATATGTCGGAGAAGTACAGGTCGCTGAGGAAGCGCTTGTCGCCGTCGTTGGCGTTCAGATGGGTGTACCGTACCGGGCACCACCATTGTTCCTCGAGGAGGCCGCCGTGGCGGCCGCCGACCAGCATGACGTATGTGATGCCCCAGTCTTCCAGTGCGTCCTTGATGTAGTATTTGATTTGCTCGGCTTCGTCGCGGCCCTCCGCCGATGTGTATACCTCGTCGAGCGTCACGAGCCTGGTTGCCAGGCCGTGGTCTTCCTTGTGCTGTACCAGCGGCTGCAGTGCGTCGGTGAACGCCTGCGGCGTGATGATCAGCAGGTCGTAGTCGTCGGCGGTCAGCATCGGTGTAGCCGGCGGCTCGTAGGCGACGTCGACGTCGATGTGGTCGGCGAGGTGGAGCACGTTGTCCTGTGGCGCGTAGCGGGCGGGGAATGCCTGCAGCGTGAGAAATATCATGTGTTCATCCTGGTGTAATCCCACCCTCGTGTTCCACTGTATCCATGTGTCGGGGTATACTGTGTTGCTGTCGTAGACGGGGCCCGTTTGCTGCACCTGCGCGACCTGCTGCATGTTGTACGGCGTCGGCGTGGCTGCCGGTGCAACGGGCGCGTCCAGCTGCCGTGTCGTTACGTCGCCGACGGTCACCCGGACATCTCTAATACGGGTGCCCAGCGGAAACGTCATCGTATGTGTCAGATATGGCAGCATTGGTTCGCCCTCGTTCATGGTGGTGGCGCTGGCCTCCGCCAGCTTCACGCCGGTCCATCCCTCGCGGGTCTGCTCGACCTGCAGCGTGGATGGCTGTATTGAAAGCGTTGTTGACGCGGTCGTGCTTTTGTTTTCTGTGTTGTGTGTCAATGACATCTGCCCGGTAAAGCCGGCGATGCCGCTGCCGAACAGCAGCATGGTTACTGCTATGGCAATTCCTGCTTTGGATATGCCTCTCATGTTACCTCACCGTATAGATATATGGCAGCGGTATAAAGCTTTAGCTCTTCGACGGGATTCTATGAAGGAGCGCTGTACAGATGGGTCGGCGGTACATGCCTGTTTCAGAGCAACGGTTCGGGTTCTGTCCGTAAGAATGACATGGCGAACTTGGAGACCGTGATCTCCCGGCTGCAGCGGGAGCAGACCATGTAGACCTTCTCGTGGTATGAATGCTGTATGAGCGCGCCGCCACAGCATGGACATCGCTGCATTTTTGTACCTCCCCAGAAATATACCACAGAGGACTAATTAATATTTATTGTGTAAATTGCTATCAATGGGCAGGGTGAGAGCGTTACATGGTCGTCAGCCGCTCTATGCGATCCTCCAATGGCGGATGGGTCGCCCAGAGTGAGCCGCGCCGTGACCGCTTGAACGGGTTGGCGATGTAGAGCGGCGCAACCGTCCGTGAACCCTTGGGGTCGTCGGGCAGGTCGGCCCGGATCTTCCGCAGCGCACCGGCCAGCCCGTCCGGGTTGCGGGTGAGCATCGCCCCGTTGGCATCGGCCAGGTACTCCCGGCGTCGGGACATGAACAGGTAGGCGAGGCGGCTCAGGAGCGGCGCGAGGACGGCGAACATGATGGCGACGATGATGAGCGGTGCCGCGTGTTTCCCGCGCTGTCGCCCCGCACCGAAGAAGAAGCTTCGGAGCAGAATCTCGGCGATGAGGGCGATGGCGCCGATGACGCCCACGGTGACCGTCGATACAAGGATGTCGCGGTTGGCGATGTGGCTCATCTCATGGCTCATGACGCCTTCGAGCTCCTCCCCGTTGAGCTTTTCGAGGGCGCCCGTGGTCACGCAGATAATCGCTTCACCGGGGTGTTTCCCGGTGGCGAAGGCGTTGATGTCGCTTGATTCCTGGACGTATGCTTCGGGAACGGGCAGTCCCGCGGCGACGGCCATCTCCTCGACCTTGTAGAGGAACAGTTTCTCCCGCCGGCTGCGGGGATTCGCCGGTCGGGCTTTGGCGGCGCTGAGCACGCTTTTGACGGAAAACGTGTATGACAGTGCCACGTAGAGCAGGGCTACAGGTAGCCCGATGGCGAACGACAGGATGGGAGAGACGCCAAGAGCGAAGGCGAAGGCGAAGATAATGCTGAAGAACAGGACGAGCATGAAGAGGCAGACAGCCAGCGTCGCCTGCCTGTTTCTCCGTATGTGTTCCTCTGGAAGCATGGTGGGAGGGCTAGAATGAGACCTGCGGGGGCTCCCGCAGATTCTCGGGCACATCAAGCATGTTCCGCTCAGTTCTGCCCATCAGGCCGGCGAACCACCGGCCCGGCAGCGTCTCGATGGCGTTGTTGTAGTACAGCACCGCATCGTTGTAATGCTGCCGTGCGTACGCCACCTTGTTTTCCGTATGGCTGAGCTCATCCTGCAGCTGCAGGAAAGTGCTGTTGGCCTTCAGATCCGGATATTGCTCCGCCACGGCGAAGAGGCTCTTCAACGCCTGCTGCAGCTGATTGTCCGCCTCGATGTTTTCCTGGCGAGTGCCGGCCTGCATCAGCGACGCCCTCGCCTTCGTTACCGCTTCGAGCACCTCCCGCTCGTGCTCCATGTAGCCCTTGACCGTCTCGACGAGGTTGGGGATGAGCTCGGCGCGCCGGCGGAGCTGCACGTCTATCTGCGCCCAGGCGTTGTCGATGCGGTTTTCCGCCCGAATTATCTTGTTGTAATAGTAGGCGGGTATGAGCACGACGAGCAGCACGACGAGAATGGCAAGAATGATGAGCCAAACCATGGTATCACCATAGAGAGATGCCGAAACAGATATATAAACGATGTGTTTTCAAAACGCACTTTTTTATCCCACTTCCGCATACTGATGTATGGACGCCGCCTTCGCCGTCTCAGTGTTCGTAGCCATCTTCGCCATCGTCAACCCGGTCGGCAACATCTCGTTTTTTACCACGCTCACCCAGGGCTACACCGGCGAGGAAAAACGCAGGGTGGCAGGCAAAGCCATCATCGCGGCAGCGGCAACCCTGACCGTGTTCGCCCTGGTCGGCAAATACATTTTCATGCTGTTCAGCATCACCATCCCGGCGTTCCGCATCGCCGGCGGCATCCTGCTGTTCCGGGTGGCCCTGAGCATGCTCTACGGGGGCACACCGGGCACCAAAACCACGCCCGGCGAAAAAGGCGAGGCGCTGGAACGAGAAATGGTCGGCGTCATCCCCATGGGCGTTCCCATGCTGGCGGGCCCCGGCGCCATTTCCGTCGTCATGCTGTACATGTCGCAGGGCGACCTGCTCGAGGGCTCCATGGTGTTCGCCGCCATCGCCGCCACCATGGCCGTCACCTATCTCATGCTCCGCTACGCCGATGTCATCTTCCGGCGGATGGGCACCACGGGCTCGCTGGCCATCTCCCGGATCATGGGTCTCATCCTGGCGACGGTGGCAGTACAGTTTATCATCAACGGCATCCACGACATCGCAATCGAATGGGCTGAGGAACTGCAGACGCTGCTCTAGGCTAGAGCAACTGCTCGTAAAACACGATCATGAGGACGAGGATTGCCAGCACGGCCAGCCAGATGAGCAGCGCCGTCATCGTCGTACGGCGAGCCTTCTTTTTTTCCCACCAGCTCCGCGGGTCGATACCCTGCGCCAGAAACGTGGTCACCCCGGCAAGGTTGATGCACACGACGTTGACGCCGAACAAAAGCAGCGCGCCGGCGGCGTCTCCCCACAGCCGGGAGCCGAGCAGCAGGCCACCCGCCACGATAGGTGGCAGCAATGCCACGGCGACCATGACACCCACCAGGGCCTGCGCGACGCCCCTGGTCACCGACAGCGAGCCCGCCACCCCCGCCGAAAACGCAAGCAGCACGTACATCAGGTTGATGTTCACACGCGACGCTATCTCCGCCGACGCAGGGTCAACGGAAAATAGCATGCCGAACAGCACGCCGACCGACAGCGCCAGCAGATAACCGGACACACCGGAGACCAGCGACTCCCGGGCCAGCTTGCTGTCCGCCAGGGTGGTCGCCAGGGACAGCGCCATGTTCGGGCTGAGCAACGGCGCGATGACCATGGACCCGATGATGACCGCCACGTTGTCATAGAGCAGCCCGATGGCCGCGACGATGCTGGCGAGCACCACGAG
>CAZQNC010000036.1:0-12454 GCA_964594625.1 uncultured Thermoplasmatales archaeon
CCATCGAGCTGTTCAAGCAGGGCGGCGGCCGGCGGGCGGCGGAGGAGCTCGACGTACCATT
The DNA here is from genome assembly GCA_964594625.1 of uncultured Thermoplasmatales archaeon. Lineage (GTDB taxonomy): Archaea > Thermoplasmatota > E2 > UBA202 > DSCA01 > CAZESS01. The sequence continues at coordinate 62 of CAZQNC010000036.1, forward strand.
CCTGGGGGCCGTGCCATTGGATGCCGCGGTTGCCGCCTCGGGCGACGCCGGCGAACCGTTCGCCGGCGGCGAATCGGCTGCAGCCTCGGCGTTCGAGGCCATCGTGGAGCGCATCGAGACCGCCGTCGGGGAATAGCCCCATGAAGATGGACGCCCCGGGCACCTACGTGCTGGAGATGGGGCTGCCCTCGCCTGCCGACATCGTGGTGGGCGCCCTGGGCTCGCTGTCCTTTGCCCCGGGCGTCTATGCCTACGTGGGCTCCGCCATGAACGGCCTCCGGGGGCGCATCGCCCGGCATCTTCGCGCCGACAAAAAAACATACTGGCATATCGACTATCTGCTCCGGGAGGCGACGGTGACCCGGGTGTGGCATGTCGTGCGCGAGCAACGGGAATGCGGCATCGCGGCGGCGCTGTCCGACCGGTGTGACGGGGTGGCCGGCGTTGGATGCAGCGACTGCCGGTGCCGGAGCCACCTGTTTTTTTGCGGGGACATGCCGGTGCTGTCCAGGACGCTCGCCGGCCTCGGCCTGACCGCTTCGACGCCGGATGCATGGTGGTAGCCACGTTTTTCCGAAACGTTTATAGCGAAGCATGCTGCTTTGAGATGAGAATATCACGTCCATCGGGGGAAACATGGCCAGCGATAGCGGCACAGGTCAGTCATCCGGCAATGACGAAGAACATATTTATCATACGCTCGTCGAGCATACACTCGATGCCATCTACGTCATCACGCCGTCTGGCTTCGAATACGTCAACCCGGCCTTTGAAGACATCACCGGGTACACGGCCGACGAGGTCTGCACCGAGGACTTCGACTTCTGGAGCATCATCCATCCGGACGACCGGGAGCTGATAGCAGAGCGGGAGCATGCCCGGGAGCGCGGCGAGGAGCTGGAACCCGTCTACCAGTTCAGGGTTATCTCGAAACATGGCGACGTTCGGCACGTGGAGGCCAACACGGTGACGTTGCCCGGCCCGGGAACCCGCATCGTGGGCATGCTGCGGGACGTGACCGACCGGGAGCGTTCGCTGGCGAAGCTCAGGATGAACGAGCGGAAATATCGGACGCTTTTCGAGTCGGCGAACGACGCCATTTTTTTGATGACGGAGGACGTCTTCGTCGACTGCAACCAGAAGGCGCTGGAGACGTTTGGATGCAAAAAGGAAAACATCATCGGCCATTCCCCCGGAGAGTTTTCGCCGCCATCGCAGCCCGACGGTCGTGTCTCCGCGGAGCAGGCGCAGACATATATACGGGCCGCCCTGAACGGGGAGCCGCAGCGTTTTTACTGGAAGCACGTCCGCATGGACGGAACCCCGTTCGACGCCGAGGTCGCGCTCAACCCGATCGAGCTGGAAGACGGATCCATGGTGCAGGCAATCGTGCGGGATGTCACCCGGCAAAAGCGGGCGGAGGAGGCGCTGCGCGTCGCCGAGGAGAACTACAAAAACATTTTCCGGAACGCGGTCATGGGCATCTACAAGAGCACGGCGGAGGGCTACCATATCAGCGTGAACCCGGCGCTTGCCCGCATCTACGGTTATGATTCCCCGGAGGAGCTCATCCACGGGATGCGCGACATCGCCTCGCAGCTCTACGTGGACCCGGACCGCCGGGACGAGCTGGTCCGCCGGCTGCAGGAGGAGGGCGAGGTCGTCAACTTTACCTCGCAGGTCTACCGGAAGGACGGCGCTACGATATGGATTTCGGAGAGCGCCCGCACCGTCATGAATGAGGACGGCGAGGTCGCCTACTTCGTGGGCACGGTGGAGGATATCACCGACCGGAAGCGGGCGGAGATGGCGTTGCGGGAAAGCGAGGCCCGATATGAGGCGTTTTTCGACCGGACCATGCTGGCTGTCTACATCCATGATTTTGCGGGTAACTTCATCGACGCCAACCAGGCTGCCCGGAATCTGCTGGGCTACTCCGAGGACGAGATTCCCTCGCTTACCTTCACCGAGCTGCTCGACGACGAGAGCCATGTTGAGCGGGCGATGGAGACCATCGAGGAGATATGGGAGACGGGAACGCAGGAGGAGCCAACCGAGTACCGGCTGCGCACCAAGACCGGCGACATGATCTGGATTGAGACCGAGGGAGCCCTCATATACCGGGAGGGGGAGCCGTACGCGGTGCAGGGTATCGCCCGTGACATCACCGCCCGGAAGAAGGCGCAGATGGCGCTCGAGCACAGCGAGATGCGTTTCCGGAATCTTGTGGAGAACGCCAACGACGCCATCTATATTATACATCCGGAGCAGGGCTTTCAGTATGTGAACCCGGCCTTTGAGAACATCATCGGGTATCCCGCTGAGACGGTGTACGGCGAGTCGTTCAGCTTCTGGGATGTCATCCATCCCGATGACCGGGACCTGGTGAAAAAACGGGCGGCGGCCCGGGAAAGCGGCGAGGACCTTCCCAGCCGGTACGAGTTCAGGATTATAGCGGCAGATGACGACGTCAAGGTGGTAGAGGTGGCCACCGTTGACATCGGCACCGGCGAGGAACCGCTGGTTATGGGCATTCTTCGTGACATTACGGCTCGCATTGAGATGGAGCAGGCGCTGAAGGAAAGCGAGGAAAAGTTCCGGTTGCTGGCGGAGTCGTCCACCTCCGCTATTTTTATCCATCAGGGAGACACGTTTCAGTATGTGAACCCCGCGATGGAGGAGATGTCGGGGTATGGCCGGGAGGAACTGCAGGACATGACGTTCTGGGATGTCGTCCATCCGGATCATCGGGATCTGGTCAGGGAGCGGGGAAAGCAGCGTATCAACGGCGATGCAAGCATCCCGCAGCGATACGAAATCAAGGTTGTCACCCGGGACGGCACCGAGAAATGGGCAGACCTGTCGGCCACCATGATTATCTACCGGGGGGAGCCCGCCGTCCTGGGAGCCGCCTATGACATCACCGAGCGGAAGCGGGCGTACGAGGAGATGGAGCGGGCGCTGGAAAAGGAACGGGTTTTCAAGCTGAAGACGGCTCATCATTTCTTCAATCCGATTTCCATTGCCAAGGGATACATCGACCTTGTCTCGGATAATCTTTCTGAGGAGGACCGGAAGAAGATACAGGCCGCCCGCGGGGCGATAAAGCGGGTGGAGGCCGTGGTGAAAAATGTCACCCAGCGAGGTGAAATCTGTGAATAAAGTCATCCTCATCGTTGACGACGAACCCATGATACATGAGCTGCTGGGAGCCCATCTGAAACGGATGGACACCCCGGTGGAGCTCTACCATGCGGAAAGCGGCGAGGCCGCCGTTGAGCAGTATACGTCGCTGATGCAGCAGGAGAAACAGCCCGACCTGGTGGTCATGGACCTCAATCTTTCTGGTGCAGGGGATATGGACACCGTCGAGCAGCATAAGGCGGGCAACGACCGGATGGACGGCGTGCGGACCACGGAGGCGCTGCTGAACGTCGATGCCGGCGTCCGCATCTGGGGGTATACGGCGTGGTTTGGCACGGAGTGGAGCAACGACCTTGATGCATACGCGGAAAAAATCGTGGGGCGGACGGTTCCCTTCCACGAGTTCGCGGAGATGGTCGACGGGTTTTTCAAGCAAAAGGACGCCGATGGGGAGGGCCAAAGTTTTTTGTAGCGTTCCCGCATTACACCCCCATGAAAACGACCTTTAGCATCATAAAGGCAGATGTAGGCGGCTTTCCCGGCCATTCGAAGGTACATCCCAAGCTCAAGGAGACGGCGAAACAGCATCTCTCCGAGGCATTGGACGCCGGACTGCTCACGGACTTCCGGGTTGCGCACTGCGGCGACGACCTCGAGCTCCTGATGACGCACACCCAGGGTGAGGACGACGAGGAGATTCATTCGCTGGCCTGGGAGACCTTTCAGGATGCCACCGAGACGGCCCGGGAGCTCGGGCTGTACGGCGCCGGGCAGGACCTGCTCAAGGACGCATTTTCCGGCAACGTCCGGGGGATGGGCCCCGGCATCGCCGAGATGGAGTTCACCGAGCGGAAATCGGAGCCGCTCGTCGCCTTCCTGATGGACAAGACGGAGCCCGGTGCATTCAACCTCCCGATTTTCAAGATATTCGCCGACCCGTTTTCCACGGCCGGCCTGGTCATCGATCCCTCCCTGCATGCGGGCTTCCGCCTGGAAATCTGGGATATCCAGGAGCACACCCGTATCTTCATGGACATGCCGGAGGAGATGTACGACGCCCTGGCGCTGCTCGGCGCCAAGTCACGTTTCGTCATCAAGCGCGTGTTCCCCAAGGAGGGCGGCAAGCTCCCCGCCGACGAGCCCGTGGCCGTGGTGTCCACGGAAAAACTGTATCATATCGCCGGGGAATACGTGGGCAAGGACGACCCGGTGGCTGCGGTGCGCGCTCAGTCGGGATTGCCGGCGCTGGGTGAGGTCCTGGAGGGCTTCGCGTTTCCCCACCTTGTTTCCGGATGGATGCGCGGCTCCCACAACGGCCCGCTGATGCCCGTCGGCGAAAAAGAGGCGACGTGCACCCGGTTTGACGGCCCGCCGCGCGTGGTGGCCCTGGGCTTCCAGGTGACCAAGGGGACGTTGACCGGTCCCGCCGACCTGTTCGACGACCTGGCCTTTGACGGGAACCGCCGGAAGGCGCAGGAGGTCGCCGATTACATGCGCCGGCACGGCCCGTTCGAGCCGCATCGTCTTCCCCTCGAGGACATGGAGTATACGACGCTGCCCAAGGTCATGGAGCGGGTGAAAGGCCGCTTCAAGGACGTCTAACCTGGCAGCATCATCGCGGAGGTGGCAGCATAAGCAAGCGGGGACTGTCAGCGGAGCGGATTGCCCGGCGCATGCTGGACAGCATGGGCTTTTCCATCCTGGCGGCAAACCATGAGGTCCGCTCCGAGGGCGAGACCATCGCCGAGATAGATATCCTGGCGGAGAAAGAGGGTGAGCGCTACGCCGTGGAGGTCAAGGCCGGCCGTGCCAATCTCAGCTCGGTGCGCCAGGCGTATGCCAACGCCCAGCTGGCGGGCATGCGGCCGATGCTCATCTGCAAAAAGGCCAGCGATGCCGTGCATGAATCCGCGGCGCAGCTCGACGTCTCCATCGTGGAGTTCAGCGAGTATCATCTGCTGCTCGAGCCAGAGGAGCTGGAATCCATCGTTAAAACATGCATGGAGGAGGTCATGGAACAGTACGGTTTTCTCCCCTACAACGTGTCCCTCGACGACCATGACCGGGAGGTGCTGCACGGGCTGGCCACCGCCGACGACTTCCAGGGAGCGGCCGTGCACCTCGAGATGAACGACGACGACCTCGGGCGGGAACTGGCCCGGCTGTCCGGCCGGGGTGTGCTGCCCCAGCGGTCGCTCTCATTTGCTGACCTGAAGCGCTGCGCCGGCTCGATACTGGCCCGGCAGGAGCTGCTGGAGCGCCTGGAGCGTATCGAAGCGCTGCTACGGCAGCGTGGATAGATACGAGGCGAGCTTCCGGATGACGCTGCCGCGGTGTGAATATCTGTTTTTTTCCGCCGATGTCATCTCGGCGAACGTCCTGTTGCTGCCCTCGGGGATGAAGATGGGGTCGTAGCCGAAGCCATGCTCGCCCCGGATGTCGGTGGCGACGGAGCCCGGGCATTCACCCGTGAAAAAATGCTGTTCGCCGTCGTCCAGCCCGACGACCGAGCGGAACACCGCATCCCGGTTTTCGACGTTTTCCAGCAGCCTCAGAATCCCGGCGTTGCCGATGGTCCGGTATGCGTAGGCGGAGTACACGCCGGGGAAGCCCTCCAGCCCATCGATGAACAGGCCGGCGTCCTCCAGCATGAACGGCTGGTCGACCCTGGCGCGGAGCCAGTCGAGGCCGTAGCGGGCGACCTCCTGCAGGCTGTCCGCCTGTATCTCCGGGTAGCCCACATCATGCTGTACCACCCGGCGGGGGAGCAGGGCGCTGGCCTCCCTGTGCTTGCCACGGTTGCCGGTCACAAACGTGAGGGTCATGGTTTCACCGTGTATCGCCCCCGGCTGGCGATGTCATCAACCGTCCGGCGGACCGTTTCGGCGTCGGGAAACGTCGCCGTGTAGCCCTCCAGCACCCATGCGAACAGCCGGGGATTCGTGTGCGCCGCGGTCAGGGCCTCCATGAGCAGGTGGAGGTCGACCCCCCGCTGCTCGGTGCCCTCGTTTTTCTCGCCCAGTCCGAAGTCGATGAAAAAGATGTGGTCATGCCAGCATATCAGATTCGAGGTGGTCAGGTCGCCGTGCACGATGCCGCCGCGGTGGAGCCGTCCGACATTCTCGCCAATCGACCGGCACAGGAGGCGCTGCCCCTCGCCGTTCAACGTGTCGATGACGTCCTTGACCCGCTGCCCGTCGATATGCTGCATGGTAATCGCCATGTCCGTCAGGTCGACATCGTAGACCACCGGGGTGGCCACGCCGGTGCACCGCGCCTCGTAGAGCAGCATGACCTCCTTCCGGGTTCGCTGCCGCCGCAGCAGATCGTCTATCTCCGCTATGCGGTACGGCTTTGGCACGCGCCGCTTGACGACGACCTGCCGGCCGAGCCACGTGTCGAGGCATATCTCGGCTTCGGCCCCCCGCTGTATCAGTCGCGCCATACCACGTCCACCTCGTCGGTTCGATATTTTTGTTGCACCTGGGTCGACGCGACGTCCATCTCGACGCCAGCCCGGTGCATCAGCAGCGCCGTCCAGGCAATCATGGCGCCGTTGTCCACCAGCAGGTCCCCCGGGGGCACATGGCAGCCGCCCTCCCGCGCCACGGCCATCTCGGTGACCATGTCCTGCAAACGGTGGTTTGAGGCCACGCCGCCGCCCAGCAGCACCTCCCCCTTGCCGGTGTGCGCCATCGCCCGCTCGGTGACCTCGGTGAGCATGGCGAAACAGGTCTCCTGCAGCGAGTAGCAGACATCGGCCAGCGCCGCATTGTCGACCAGGTTGAGCGCCGCCGTCAGGATGCCCGAAAACGAGACGTCCATGCCCTTCACCGAGTATGGGAGCTCCAAGTAGCGCTCGCCCTGCCTTGCCAGCTTCTCGATGCGCGGCCCGCCGGGAAACGGCATGTCCAGCTCCCGGCCGAACTTGTCCAGGCAGTTGCCGATGCCGATGTCCAGCGTCTCCCCGAACACCCGGTAGCGGCCGTTCAAAAACGCGATCACCTGCGTATTCCCGCCGGATACGTACAGCAACACCGGGTCATCCGCATCCGTCACAGCCCGGCCGATCTCCAGATGCGCGATACAGTGGTTGACCCCTAGCAATGGCACGTCGAGATGCAGCGCCAGCGAGCGCGCCGCCGTCGCAACCGTGCGGAGGCAGGGACCCAGGCCGGGCCCCATCGAAAAACCGACCACGTCCACGTCGTCAACCGCCACCCCTGCGGCATCCAGCGCATCCTCTATGACGTCCACGAGCCCGGCGGCATGATGATTAGCCGCATCCCGCGGATGGATGCCGCCCGCCGCCGGCCGGTACATCCGCATCTCGTTGGACAGCACAGGCGGCGGCGCATCCCGGACGATGCCTACGCCCACGGTATGTGCCGTTCCCTCGATGCCCAGCGCAATCATGGTTTCATCTGAACGTTTTCCCGAGACGGCGGTTCATGTCTTCCAGTTGACCACGATGACCGGAATGTCTTTATCGACAACGTCACCGGCGCCGTTCTCCACCTCGACCTCGATGTTGTACGGGCCGACCAGCGTTTCATCCCAATTCCAGGTATACGGCGTCGTGTTGTCCACGTGTTTCACCGCGTCGTCCACCGAAAACACCACCTCCCTGATGCCGGACACGTCGTCGGCAGCATGTATCTCCACCGGCACCGGGCCGATGACCACGGCCGCGTTGTCCATCCCGTCCAAGGGAATGAGCTCCCGGCCGTTGACGTAGAGATAGGATGCCTGCGGCGTCTTCACCTCGACCTGCGGCTTCGTTCTATCAATATGAATGGTGAGATTCTGGGGCGGCTCCGCGTTGCCCGCCCGGTCCCGCGAAAAATATTCCAGGCGGTGGACGCCCTCCACGGTGACGTCAAGCGCCCCGTCGTATGTCTGAAAGGCCCGGGTTTCGCCGACGAACCGGTAGAAGGTGGTAACCCGGCTGGGCGAACCGTCATCGACATCCAGCTCCACGGTTACATCGCTGTCATACCAGCGGCTTTCGTTGACCGGGGCTGCCAGCGTGGTAACCGGCGCCGCCGTGTCGATGCGCACCGCCCTGGTTTTAACGGCTTCCTCGTTTCCGGCGCCGTCAACGCTGTAGTAGGACAGCGTGTGCACGCCGTCCTGGAGGACAACGCTGCCGGTATAGGTTCGCCATGACCCATCGTCCGTCCGGTACCGGGTGACGTTGACGCCGGAATCGTCGTCGGTGGCTGCCAGCGTCGCCGTAACGGGGCTGACATACCAGCCTTTGTTGCCGTTCGGTGTCGCTGGCGTCAGCGACAGAGTGGTGACCGGCGGCGTGGTGTCATCTGACCCCGCCGTGGCGGTACCGGCCAGTTCCAAACCGGATGGAAGACCGGATATGAGCGCCGGGGCAACTGTCAGGCCGCTGATAAGTACTACCAAAACTGTTAACGTTTTCACTCGCATGGTCCTCACGTACCTCCATTAATGAATTTTTGTATAAATAGCTAACTCTCATGCGTTCCCCATTGACAAACCAACAAATATTTATGCATCCGGGTATTTGACCAACTCCATGATAGCCCCATCGGAGCGATCAGAGGGAGTCAACTATGCCATCCGTGAGGTGGTCCTGCCCGCCCGCAGGCTGGAACGGCAGGGCATCGACATCATGAAACTCAACATCGGTGACCCAATTGCCTACGACTTCGACACGCCGCAGCACATGAAAGACGCCCTCTACGAGGGGGCCCGGGAGGGATACAACGGCTACGCGCCCTCCGAGGGTTACCCGGAATTGCGGGAAAAAATCGCCGGGCGGGAGCGCAATCGCAACGATGTCGACTACGACGTGGAGGACATCTGCGTTACCACGGGGGTGACCGAGGCACTGCAGATATTTTTGTCGGCGACGCTCAACCAGGGAGACGAGCTGCTGGTGCCCGGCCCGACGTATCCCCCCTACAATTTGATGACCCGTTTCAACGGCGCCGAGCCCGTTGCCTACCGGACCATCGAGGAGGAACACTGGCAGCCCGACGTCGACGACGTGGAGCGCAAGATCACCGAGCGGACGAAGGCCATGGTTATCATCAACCCCAACAATCCGACGGGGGCGCTGTACCCCCGGGATACCATCCGTGAGATGGTGGACATCGCCGTGGACAACGACATCCCCGTTATCTCGGATGAGATATATGACGATATCACGTTTGACCGGGAGCATCATTCGACGGCCTCGCTGGCCAAGGATGCGCCCATCATCACGTTCAACGGGTTCTCCAAGGTGTATCTGGTGCCCGGCTGGCGCATGGGCTACGTCATGTTCAACAACCCCCATGGGGAGCTGGACCGGGTACAGGACGCGTTTTACCGTATCACCCGGGCTCGTCTCTGTGCCAACTCGGTGTGCCAGCGGGGGATGATTGCCGCGCTTGACGGTCCGCAGGACCATATCTCCCGGATGGTGGCCACGCTGAAGGAGCGAAGCCGCTTTGCCCATAAACGTCTCAACGAGATACCGGGTCTTTCGTCGGCGCGCCCCGACGGCGCGTTTTACATTTTCCCCCGGATTGAGGCCATCGACGGCTGGAGGGACGACAAGGAGTTCGTGCTCGACGTGCTCAACACGGCTCATGTTTTGCTCGTCCATGGCTCCGGGTTTTCGCCCGAGTACGGCGCCGGGCATTTCCGGGCTGTCACCCTGCCGCCGATGGACACGCTGGAGGAAGCCTTTAATAGGCTGGAATCTTTCATGGAGGAGAGGATAGCATGAAACTTGACAAACCGGTCATGGCGGCCATCGTCGCGCTGGTGGCGATCGCTGCAGCGGCCAGCGGCTATTACGGCTACGAGCTCTGGAAGGAGCAGCAGCCCGACGCCATCTGTGAGGGCGACTTCGTGGAGTTCTACTATATCGGCTACTATGAAAACGAGACGGTGTTTGCCTCGTCGTTCACCGCGGATAACGTGTCGGCGAACGCCAGTTTTGACAGCGGCGATGAGCTCACCTCGCTCAGGGCCTACCTGGGCAAGCAGAAGCCGGCCGCGAGCAAGTATCCGGCGAACTGGAGCGCCGCCGACCTGGGCACCATTATGGGTGCCCGCGTATACGACCTGCCGGGATTGTACGACGGCCTTATGGACATGGAAGAAGGCGACGTGGCGGTCATCGGTCCGATACCGCCGGGGGAGGCCTACGGCCGCCCGGTCCAGGAGGCAGCGGACAACCAGACGCTCATCCGTTCGAACTTTACCGGTATCCCTCATCAGCAGATTGTGCTCAGCAATCTCACCGAGTACAATGTCACGGTGACCTGGATGCCCGAGGAGGATGCCACGTTTACCATGCCCATGTACTGGGGGCAGACCCCGGTCGAAAACCCGTACTGGATATGGAAAAACGCGAGCGCCGTTGTTTCATACAACGACACCCATGCCGCGGTGAAAACCACGCCCAACACGTTGCACAATCTGACCGTCCCGCCGTTCTGGGAAAACGCCACCGAGGTCGTCGCGCTCAACGATACCAGCGTCACCCTGGCCTTTGAGCCGGAGGTCGGTGATTCCTTCAGCTACTACGGGCAGACCGTGGTGGTGGAAAACGTGACCGAGGCCACCATCAACATATCGGTCAGCTACGGCAACCAGACGCAGTACACCGAGATGAACAAGACGTTGCCCTGGATGCAGTTCAATCTGACGACGCATCTTCCGCGGGTCTTCGAAAACACGCCGCAGGATTACATCAAGAGCGACGTGCTGCGCGCCGGCTACACGTTCAGTGACATGGCCGGCAAAACCGTGTATTTCAAGGTTAAAATCCTGCAGGTACTGTAGGCTCAGGCCAGCTGGGTCTGCACCTCGCGGTCGAGCAGCGCCAGGAAAGATTTTTCCTTTCCCCGGGGAATGACGGCGCCGGCTGCAACGGGATGTCCGCCGCCGATGCCGCCGAGCTGTTGTGCTGCATGCTGCATTGCCGCTGCCAGGTCGATGCCTCTGTCGGTCAACGATGATACGACGCGGGCTGATGCTTTTATCTCGCTGCCGTTTTTTTCGGCGAAGCCCACCAGCGGCCCGCTGTTTTTTATGTCGTTGGAATGCAGGAGCATCCCGGCGATGATGCCTACCACCGTGTCCCGGATGACGGAGCCGCCGTTGAAGTACTGCAGTCCGCCGTATTCCTGCAGCCCTTCCTTTTTTACGAACCGGATACCCCGGGCGATGTACCGCCGGTGGTCCTTGAGCAGGTCGTATGCCGCCGTGAGCCCGTCGTCCCGGTCGCCGTGGCAGACCTGCAGCCCGACGTCTGCGTGGCCGTACCGGGCGGTGGCGTTCAGCAGCGTTGCGTATTCCCGGGTGTCGCGGAGCTGCGTGCCCTCCTCCTCCCGGGGGAGCTCGCATACGTCTCCTACCAGCCGTCTCGCCCGATGGTGCCCGAATCCTTTTGAGAGCAGCAATCCCACCAGCGACGATATCACATGCCGTTTTTCGTCCGGCTGGAGCTCCACCCATTTTTTCCACCGTCGCCCGTTTTTCACCGGGATGTCGAGATGCTGCAGAAACGTTCTGCACGCCTTGGCTCTGCCCGTCAGGCCGGGCAGCATAGGGTCGTCCGCGTACTGCAAAAGCTTGTAGAGCGGCCGGGTCTGCCGGCCGAACGCCCGGAGGTCGCTGTACCGGTGGACGACGCCGGCGTGTTCTCCGATGTCCGCGATGTCGCTGTTCCAGCCGGTGAACCGGCAGGCGGCCGCGTCCTGCACGTCGCCGGCGGCTCCGACCATGGCCAGGTCGGCCAGGTCCCGGTTTTCCGGGTTCATGGCCAGGGCGACCAGAAAGGCGACGCCGGCCCCGGATACCGCCTGTTCGCCGCTCACGCCGTAGTGGTAGGGATTGAAATGGCGCCATGAGTCATCGTGGCCGGCCGGCGTATGATGATCGGTGATCACGTAGTCCAGGCCGTCCAGATGCGGGAGCATGCCGCTGCCCAGGTCGGTGAACCAGATGAGCTTCGTGCTGTCCCGCAGCGACGCGATGGTGGACGCGTCGAGCTGTTTCACGTACTGGATGGTGCTTTCGACGCCGGCCCGTTCTAGGCAGCATGTGGCGATGGCTCCGGCAGCGATGCCGTCCGCGTCGACGTGGGTGACGATGTCGACCGTGCCCGCGTCAACGATTCCGTCGGCGATATGCTTCGCCTGTTTCATAGCGCTGTCCAGCATCCCATCCACGCATGATATCCTCCGGCATTATATGAACTCTTTGGAAAATGGT
>CAZQNC010000037.1:0-11775 GCA_964594625.1 uncultured Thermoplasmatales archaeon
TTTCACGGCGCTCCACGTCGCCAGCTCACCCCAGACCGCCTGGCGGCCCGGGCCGGCCTGCACCACGATGACGTCGCCCTCGTCGGCAGCGTCGATGGCCTCCACCACCTTCGCCCAGTCGCCGTCCAGGGTCTTCACCGTCAGCGCCGGGCCGACCAGATGGTAGCCCTCCCGCAGCGGGCGGATGTCACGCAGTGCCCCGGCGTTGTGCATCGCGTCGCAGACGTTGCAGGCCGACACCCGGTGCAATGCCTCCCGTACCTCGCCGTGGCCGTATTTTTTGAACCGGTCGCTTTTAATGGCCGTGCCCTGCCCCATCGCCGTTTTAATGGCCCGGGCCGCCTCGGATACCCGCTCCGCCTTGATGATGGCCCCGCCGACGATGACGATGGATGCGCCGTTTTCCATGGCCAGCGCCGCGGTTTCGCTGGTGATGCCGCCCGCCGCCGCCACCGGAATCGAGCAGCATGAGGCAACCCGCCGGATGTCCTCGTAGGGCCGCCGGCCGGTCATCTGCTCGTCGATGGACACGTGCACGCCCACGATGTCGGCGCCCAGCTCCTCGACCCGTCTGGCCCGTTCCTCCAGGTCGGATACGCGCATCAGGTCGACCATGATGTCGGCGCCATAGCGATGCGCCGCCGCGATGCCCTCCCGCACCGTCTCGTCGCTGGCCACGCCCAGCAGACAGACCACCGAGGCGCCGGCCTTCGCCGCCATCTCCACCTCCACGTCGCCGACGTCCATGGTCTTCATGTCCGCGACCACGGGCACGTCCAGCTCCGCGAGGCGCCGAACGGCGTTCATGCCCTCCGCCTTGATAAGCGGCGTGCCGGCCTCCAGCCAGTCCACGCCGCCCTCCACCGCCTCCCGGGCGATCTGCATTGCACGATCCATGTTCACCAGGTCGAGCGCGACCTGCAGCACCGGTTCCATGGCGATTTAAACAAGGTGGCGTATAAAAATCTATCACGAAAACACTATCAAGGCCCGAGCCATCACCATGTATGCCGGAGCGCTACACCAAAAACGAGCTCTACCGGGCCGTCAAAGATGCTCTCAACCGGGAGGAATACGACCGCCAGATACGGGAAGAAATCGACGCCTACGGCGGCCTCATCGACGAGGACGCGGCGGCCCTCATCGTGGTGGACAAAAACTGCCGCAATCTGCTCCCCCTGACGCCGATATCGGCCCTGGCCCCGGGCACCGATGCCACGCTCTACGCCCGCGTGGAGCACGTCGGGGACATCAGGGAGTTCAGCGGCGGCCGGGTGGTCAACAGCATCATATCAGACGAAACAGGGCGGTGCGTCCTCGTGCTCTGGGACACCGACGTCGACCTGGTGGCCGCAGACAAAATACGGAAGGGCCAGACCATAAAGGTCATCAACGGCTACATCAAGGAAGGCTACCACGGCATAGAGGTCAACATCGGCAAATGGGGCCTCATCGAGATCGACCCCACGGATGCCCCGGACATCGAGCCGTCGGGCGAGCCCGTATCCCTCGCCGACGTCGACCAGGGCGTCGTCGACGTCAGGGCAACCATCAGAGACATCGGTCCCACCCGGGTCTATTTCACCGCGGGCGGCGAAACCTTTTCAGCCCGGGCGACCCTGGCCGACGGCACCGGGGAGCGCACCCTCGTCGTCTGGAACGAGCTGGCGAAGCAGCTGCAGCAATACGAGCCAGGCGACACGCTGACCGCCAGACGCATCTACGTGAAAAACGACGAGCTCCACGCCGGCGACATCAGCCGCCTCGAGCCAGCTGACTGAGGCAGCGACATACAAATTTATAAATAAGCACGTCATATTCTTCTTTACGTCCACAACCGGGGGAAAAAATGATGACAAAGCCACATGCAAAAAGCATTTTTGCAGTAGTATTCATATGTTTACTTGTACTGGCGGCACTGGCAGGCATACCGCACGGGGGAAGCGAATCCATCTCATCCTACGAAAAACAGGCAATCAGCGTCGCCTACTTTTCCTGGCAGCACACCGGCGTTGACACCGTCACGTTCACCGCCTACGGCCCGGACAGCGCCACCTACACCTGGTCCTTCGACGACGGCGCCACCGGGCAGGGAAAAACCGTGACCCATTCCTTCCAGCCGGGCACCTACACCGTCACCCTTACCACCGACCGGGACGGCGACACCACCGCACGCGCAGAAACGCTCACCATCTCAGGCGACCCGCCCATCGCCGATTTTACCTGGCAGCCGGAGACCCCGACCACGCAGGACGACGTCCAGTTCTGGGATACCTCCATCTACCCTGAAAACGATGACGGGCCCTGGAACTGGACCTGGGATTTCGACGACGGCCACGTCGGATACGGCCCCGCCGTCAATCACACATTCATGGACAACGGCCTCCACAACGTCACGCTGACCCTCCGGCACGAAAACGATACCTACCCCCCGGACAGCGTCACCAAGCAGCTATTCGTGTTCAACGTTCCACCCACCGCCCTGTTCTACTGGACCCGGGACAACGGCGTCATCCATTTCGATGCCACCGCCTCGAAGGACCCGGACGGCGCCATCGTCAACTACACCTGGGACTTCGATGACGGGAACAGCAGCTACCTCCAGAATCCCGACCACGTCTACGCCGAAAACGACACCTACACCGTGACCCTGACCGTCAGAGACGACGACGGGGAAACCGCCACCGTCATCAGAGACGTCGACACCGCCAACTATCTTCCCGACGCCATGGCATACATCGACCCGGTCGAGGCCACCATCAGAACCGACGTCGTCTTCAACGACACCTCGGTCGACATGGACGGCACCATCGTCAACCGGACATGGAACCTCGGCGACGGCACCACGAGCCACGCGCCCAACACGACCCACCGGTACAGCGCAAAGGGCGCCTACACGGTCACGCTGACCGTCATCGACAACGACTATGCATATACCACCACGACCCGGCAGGTCGACGTGATAAACCTGCCGCCCGACGTCTTCATGTCATGGGACCCGGTCTACCCGGCCGTCAACGAAAACGTCACCTTTTTCAACTACTCCGTCGGCCCCGGCGACATCAGAAAGAACACCACCGACCTCGACGGATATATCGCCAACCAGACGTGGATCGTCGACAACCAGACAGTGGGCTACGGCCCCAATTATACCCATGCGTTTTCCACCAACGGCATCCATACCGTCACCCTCCGGGTGACCGATGACAGCGACGATACCAACCGGTCCACCCGGCAGGTCCACGTGGCCGACATCTACGTGGACGACGACCAGAGCCCGGCATGGTACGACCACACCCACGTACGGACGGTACAGGAAGCCGTCGACAACGCCACCGCCGGCAATCTCATCCACGTCCTTGAGGGCGTCTACCATGAGCAGATCGTGGTCGACAAAACGGTCACCATCGTCGGCAAAGACGCCACCGTGGACGGAACCGCCGGCACCGCGTTCACCGTGACCGCCGACCACACCATGCTCCATGACCTTCACGTCATCAATACCTCCCAGGCGGCCGTGATCATGGCGGACAACGTGACCGTTACCGGCTGCCATCTTGATACATCGGCCGGCGGCATCCTCGTCAAGGGCCTTCATACGCACATTTCCTCGAATACGTTTCAGGGGCAGGGCACTGGCACCGGCGCCGCCGTGCGCATCGAAGGCTCACACACGTATACGGCCTATAACACTTTCACGCAGACACCGGACGGCGTGGCCATCGTCGACGGCGTGAACCATACCGTCGAGGCCAACAGTTTCCGGGACGCCATCCGCGCCGTCCAGGTCAAAAACGCCCAGGACTGCTTCATCATGAACAATACCTTTACGGACAACCATTACGGCGTCGAGGTCAGCGCCCAGGGATGCCTGGTCGCGGGCAACGTTCTCCGCGACAACGACAAGGCCATCCTGCTTCACACCGCCGCCACCATGGTGTACAACAACACTCTGACCGGCAACGTCATCGGCGTCGAAGTCACCGGAGCCGGCAACACCGTCGTCCTGAACACCATCCGCAACAGCCAGGAGGCAGCCGTCAACCTCACATCGTCATCCAACACCCAGATATCAGACTGCACCCTGACCGGCAACACCGTCGGCATTGCCGCATACGGCAGCGGCACGCCCCTGGCAGCGACCATCGACAACGTCACGTTCTCCAATACCACGGATGCCTCTATCGCGCTGCACAGCGCCGCCGCCCTCGTCTCAGGCTGCACGTTTTCCGACGTCTCCCGCGGTGTATATGTCACCCAGTCATCGGACGTCACGGTGCAGTCCTGCATCTTCCAGGGCGGCGCCACCGGCATATACATACAGGATGCCGGCCCGTCGATAGCGGGATGCGAGATCTCCGGATACGACACCGGCGTCATATCCCGCGGCCGGCAGGCAGCTATCACGGACTCCACCGTGCACAACAACACCGTCGGCCTCCGGCTGGAGGGGGAAAACACCTCCATCACCGACTGCCTCATACAGGATAACGGCTACGGTGTCTCAGCACACGGCGCCCGCAATCTCACCGTAGAGGCTGCCGTCAGACGCAACACCTGCGGCATGTCCATAGAAGGCGGCGGGAACATCCTCATGCACAACACGCTGTGGGCGAACAACACAGACGCCGTCTCGCTTGACGGCACCTCGCAGGTTTCCATACAACAGTGCTCCATCGTGGACAGCACCACGGGACTTGAACTGGATGACGCGGAACACTGCAAGATATGGGGTACCCACATGTCCCGCAACGACCTGGCCGTCAGCGTGCTCACCAGCTCACATAACACCTTCGACGGCAACAACCTCACGGACAACACCGTGGCATTCCTGCTGTCCAGGGCGCCCTCCAACGTGCTTTTAAACAACTCTTTCACGGACAACACCTACGCCCTCGACCTCGAGGGAAATACCGTGTCCCATTACCATCAGAATATAACCACCAGCAACACGGTCAACGGCCAGCCCGTCCACTACCTAACCAACCAGTCAGACGTGGCCATGGGCAGCCAGTACGGCTACCTGGCCTTCGTCAGCTGCGACAACGTCACCGTCACCGGGGCCGTCACCGAGCCAAACGGCGAAGGCCTCCTCCTGGTCGACGTCCACACGTTCACCGTCCAGCAGGGCACCTTTACCCACAGCATGGACGGCGCAGTGCTGCTCGCGTCAAGCCACGGCACCATCGCGGATACCAACTGCTCGGACAACACAGACGACGGCGTCAGCATGACCGGCGACACGCACAACATATCCATCACCGGCTGCACCGTCACCGGCAACGGACAGCGCGGCGTCAACCTGTACCGCTCGACGGGCGGGGCGGGCCACGTGTCTCTGTCCGACAGCCGGGTCATCGACAACTGGCTGGGCGTGAACATCGAGAACACCCGCTCAAACATTATCGAAAACCTGACGTTTTCCGGCAATCAAAACCTTGCCGTCAGGCTGTACAAGTCGGACGACATATATCTCGGCAACGTCACCCTGCATGACAACACCGACGGCATGGACGTCATCCGGTCGACAGCCACGCTCCATAACGGCACCATACATCATCATCATGACACGGCCGTCACCCTGACGGACGGCACCGCGGTCGTGCGGGGAACCATCCTGCGGGACAACACCGTCGGCATTGCCGCCACCCGTGGCACGCTCCACCTGACAGACACAGCAGTGCGCAATCATTCCACCGGCGTGACGGCTGACAACGCAACGGTGTCCGCGGCTACGACGTCATTCAAGAACAACACCCGGGCGCTCCACGCCGTTTTTTCGACGCTCACCGTCGACAGGTGCCCGGTATCCGGCAACACCTACGGCCTGCTGCTTGACCATGCCGACGGCGCTCGTATCGGCAACTGCACCGGCGACGCCGCCATAGCCGACAATATCTACGCCGTCACCGTCAATGAGTCCACCGATGCAGCGGTCACCAATTGTTCGCTCTATGGCAACGAGCACGCCATCAGGGTCACTGATTCCATGCGCACCGTCATCGATGACTGCCTCGTATACAACAACACCGACGCCGTTGTCGTCGACGGCGCCAACGGGACATCTATCTCCAGTTCACTCCTCCATCACAACGTCCACGCCCTGGACATCCATGCCGACAACACCACGGTCATGCGCTGTTCGTTCTGGAAGAACATGTACGGCGTCCGCATCCTCGCGGGCCGTGCTGGCAGCATCTACCATAACAATTTCGCCTACAACATGGAGCAGGCGTCCGACGCCGGCGTCAACACCTCCTGGGATAACGGCTATCCCGCCGGCGGCAACTACTGGAGCAACTATGCGGGTACCGACCATCGGAAGGGCCCGGGGCAGAACGAGTCGGGCAGCGACGGCATCGGCGACATCCCGTTTCCGATAGCGGGCGGGGCAGCCGCGGCGGACATCTATCCGTTGATGGAGCTGGTCGACCAGGCCGCCCTCATTCCCAACAGCCCGCCGGAGGCCATCTTTTTCATATATCCGTCGCAGCCGCTGTCGGGCGAAACCGTGGATTTCGTCGACCAGTCCACCGACCCCAACGGCAACAGCGACATCGTGGCCTGGCAGTGGGATTTCGGCGACGGCAACACCTCCACGACCCAGCATCCCTCCCACATGTACGACCGTCCCGGCAACTACACGGTCACCCTCACCGTTACCGACAGCCAGGATATCAGCAGCTCCCACGAGATGAACGTCACGGTGGCCAACACGCCGCCCATCGCCGATTTCACCATGTCGCCGCAGCAGCCCGCCGTCGGCCAGACCGTTCAGCTCACCGACGGCAGCACCGACGGCAACGGCGCCATCGTCAGCTGGAACTGGACCTTCGGCGACGGCTCCGTCAGCAGCCAGCAGCATCCCTCGCATCAGTACAGCACCGCCGACACCTACACCGTCACCCTGACCGTCACGGACGACAACGGTGCCACTGACACCGCCACCGCAACGATTACCGTGGCCGGCACCACGCCGACGGCAGCATTTTCAGTTACCCCGGCGGCGCCGAAAACCGGCGACGTCGTGACCTTCACCGACCTGTCCACGGATGACGGCACCATCGTGACCTGGCACTGGGACTACGGGGACGGCAACGCCTCGGCTGCCCAGGACCCCACCCATACCTACGAGGAGGCGGGCACCTACACCGTCACCCTGACCGTCTGGGACGACGACGGAGCGAAAAATACCACGACGAAGACCGTTACCATTGAAGGCGACAACGACACGCCCGGCTTCATGTTTCCCCTGGTGCTGCTCGCCATCGCCGCCGTCTGCATCGCGGTATTCCGCCGGCGGGGGAAGGTTTAATAACAGCCTCGCTTTTTGCGAGCCAGGTGACCCGACATGGCAGACAAGACAACGGACAGGAAGATGGAGGAACTCGAGAACAAGCTCCGCTACCAGGAGGCATTGCTCGAGGAGATGTACAACGCGCAGCAGTCTCTTTTTCCCGTATTTGTTGACCTGGTCAAGCTCATCAGCCGGATGTACGAAGAAATCGACATCGAGGACAAGGACGTCCAGCGACGGATATCCCGGCTTGAAGACCTTTTCGTCGACCGCGAGGCCATCGCCCAGAAATACGGTCTCGACAGCGAACACGAGACCGGGGACCACGGCATGGCCTACACATGACGCATGACCACGCCTGACCGAACAAAAAAGGCATACATCGCCCGGGACGTAGCCCGCGCCATACAAGCCGGCGACATTTCCAGCCGGCGGCAGATAGAACAGTGCAAAAAACAGCTCTGCAAAAAATACGGGCTGGACGCGCCACCGTCCAACAGCGACCTGCTCGAGCACATACCCGGGGAGCAACGGGACGCCGTGCGCCCCCTGCTGCAAAAAAAGCCGGTGCGCACCCTGTCCGGCGTTGCCGTTGTCGCCGTCATGACCTCGCCGCATCCATGCCCGCACGGCCGCTGCCGTCCCTGCCCCGGCGGGCCGCCACACTCGGCGCAGAGCTACACCGGCCGGGAGCCCGCCGCCCTGCGCGCCATCCACCACGACTACGACCCCTACGAGCAGACGGCGCACCGCATCCGGCAGCTCGAAGCCATCGGCCACCCGGCCGACAAGATACATCTCATCGTCATGGGCGGCACGTTCACCGCCCGCCCGTTCGACTACCAGCGCTGGTTCGTCCGCCGCTGCCTCGACGCCATGAACGACGGCAGCGCCGCGGGCACGCTCAACGAGGCGCAGCGGCGCAACATGCAGGCCGTGCATCGCTGCATCGGCATGACCGTGGAAACCAGGCCGGACTGGGCCCGCCTGCAACATGTCGACCGCATCCTGGACATGGGAGCCACCCGGGTCGAGCTCGGCGCCCAGATACTCGACGACCGGGTGCTCCATGCCATGCGGCGGGGGCACACCGTCCAGGACGTCAGGGATGCCACGCGCATCTGCCGGGATGCCGGCCTCAAAATCTGCTACCATCTCATGCCGGGGTTGCCTGGCAGCACCCGACGGCGGGACGATGCCTCGTTCGCCAGGCTTTTCGACGACCCCATGTTCCGGCCGGACATGCTCAAGATATATCCCACATTGGTCGTCCCGTCATCCGAGCTCCACGAACAATGGCGGCAGGGCGACTACCAGCCCCTGTCAACCCGGATGGCAACGGAGCGCATCGCCGCGTGGAAAGCCACGGTGCCCCCCTGGGTGCGCATCCAGCGGGTGCAGCGCGACGTCCCCGCCCAGCTCATCGACGCCGGCGTCCGGAAGAGCAACCTCAGGCAGCTCGTCCACACGTATATGGGGCGGCAGGGCCAGCGCTGCCGATGCATCCGATGCCGTGAGGTCGGCCACCGGCAGTACAAAGACCAGGCGACCATCGGCGACGTCTCCCTCGTGGAAAGACGCTACCGGGCAAACGATGGCAGGGAACATTTCCTGTCCATGGAGGACGAGCATGACGTGCTGGTCGGCTACTGCCGCCTGCGGTTTCCCGCCCGGCCGCACCGCCCCGAAATCGGCGAACGCGACGCCCTGATCCGGGAGCTCAAGGTCAGCGGCCCGCTGGTACCCCTGGGACAGGAGCCGGACAGCGCATGGCAGCACCGGGGCTACGGCCGCCGGCTGCTCGAAACAGCGGAACAGCTCGCCGCCGACGACGGCAGAGACACGCTGCATGTGCTCAGCGGCATCGGCGTCAGACCATACTACAAAACAATGGGATACCGGCAGCGCGGCGTATACATGGCCAAGCCGCTCTAGGAAAACAGGGTCAGATAGGGATTGACCAAAAACGCGGCAGCCGCCACGACGTAAAACCCGGCCAGCGTGAGATAGAAGCCGGCCCACAGCTCGTTGTTCTCCAGCGCCGTCACCGCAATCGCGTTCCGGGCCATCTTGTAAAACATCCGGCCCGTGGGAAGCGCCAGCAGCAGGAGCGCGAGAAGCGACACGGGCAGCCATCCCGCCATGACGTAGCCGCCGAGCAGCAGAAACGCCAGGAAGGAGAGCCCCCCGATGATGGCGGTCAACGTCGACCAGCGATGATAGACGACCGGTGTCATGATGCCGCACTGCCTGTCGCCGGAGATGTCGGTGAAATCCTTGGTGTTCTGCCAGGCCAGCACCCATACCGCCATGACGCTCCCCAGCAGCCAGGGCACCATGTTCCCCGCGTTGCCAAAAATACTCCAGGCGGCTGGAAGCGGCAGCAGCCCGCGGCAGACCGCCAGCGACATGGTGTTCAGCCACAGCCGCTTTTTGATGCGGAACGGCTCAAGGTTGTACAGGATGTCGAACAGCAGGAAGGCGACCATGAACACGCCGTACACCAGGTTGACGGCGAAGCCGACCAGGATAGCGAAAAGAGCCAGCGCCCAGGCAGCGATCTCCGCCTGCCCCGGACTGATGGACCCGCTGGTAATCGGCCGGTAGTCCTTGTGGTTCAGCACGTCTATCTCGACGTCCTCGACCTGGTTCAAAATCTGCCCGACGGCCTGTGCCGCCGACAGGGCAAGGCCGGCGAAAATAATGGTGGACACGTTGGGCAGAAAGGCGGACAGCCCCCCGTCGAAAGAGAGCTGGATAACCACGCCGAAAAACACGGCGATAAAGGGTGCAATGAGAGTAAAAGGTCTAACCAATCGTAGCCATGCTGTAAGTCGTCCACCCATTATCGTCCCGAATACATCCATGCTTATAAACCTTAGCATCACTGGACTTTAACAGCATACAAACATGGTTAAAACAAAAAAAAGGGGAAAGGAAAAAGGGCTTACAGCAGGCTGATGCCGGCCGTGGCCAGCGAGTAGCCCAGCATGAAGTTCGTGTTGGGCACGCCCACGCCGACCTTCGCGAAGTTGATGAAGATCCCCGTGAAACCCCAGGACATGAACACCTGCGGGCCGACGAGATCCCAGTAGTTAATACGCGGCGGTATCAGCTGCGCGTTCAACGACGCCGTGTACCCCATGAACGGGTACATCACGAAAATCGGTCGGAGCATCATGCCGATGAACGCCTCGCCCGGGTACAGCGGTATCCAGGTTCGCCCCTTACCCACGCTGACCACCGGACCCAGGATGTCCATGGTATGCGAGGGCATCAGCAGGTTGTGCAGCAGCTTCCGGACAAGCGGGGTATCCGGCAGGATGTCCAGCTTTTTCATCATATCGATGACATTCTCGATGATACGGCGGGCTTCCTCCCTGTCCGCATCCGTGGTCCCGTCATCCTCGTTGTAGAGGGTTTCAAAGGCGTCCTTAGCCCGGTCCCACTCGCTTGAGAGCTTCTGCGCTTCGTTCAGAGAAATGGTTTTCTCAGCCGATGCTGCCTTCATGTTGTCGTTGACCAGTGAGCAGTTAACCGTTATCTCGCGTTCGCCATCCGACGATGATGCCTGCACGGGGTTAACCGCTATAGCTGGAAGCACCAGCAGGGCAGCAACCGCGATTACGACACTCAACTGTAGCGTTTTTGACTTCATACTCCAATCACCTACGTACCTAATGGAAATAGGCTATTTATTTATTTCGATGCCACCTTCCTGTCATATCCCGGTACATCTGCACCGTCAGCCGCAGCCACCGCAGCCGGCGTGCCAGGCACGCCATCCCGGGCGCATCGGTCCACGCGGGCTCCCGGCCGTATTCGACGTCGAGCAGCAGCAGGTGCTCCGCCGGGGCGACGCCATAGTCCTGTCCGGCGGGCCGCTGCACCGCATCGCGTAATGCCTCGGGCTGCACCTCGCCCCGGCCAACCTGCTGCAGCGCGGCCACCATGCGGCGGACCTGCTGCCAGAGAAAGCTATGGCCGGCGACGTCAACGGTCAGGACGTCACCGCCGGTCACGGCCACCTTTGTTACCTCTCTGACAGGCGTCCGGCCGTCCAGCCGGGCGAACGCCGACATGTCATGCCTGCCCTCGAAAAAACGGGCGGCCCGCCGCATGGCAGCCCGGTCATAGCTCTCGTCGGCCAGGTAGTAACGATAGGTTTTCCGCACCGCGTGCCGCGGCCTGAAGCCCTCGTTGACCACGGCATAGCGGAGCGGCCAGACATGTTCCAGGCCGTAGGCCAGGCCACTGGCCACCGAATCCGGCGCCATATCTGTGTCGAAGGCGACCACGTTGCCCGCGGCGCTCACCCCGGCGTCGGTCCGCGAGGCCATCTGGACACGCGCCCCTTCGGCGCTCTCTATGGCGTCCATATCGATGAGCCGCTTTATGATGGCGCCCTCCACCGTCACAATGGCGGGCTGCCGGGCCGACCCGTGAAACCGGGAGCCATCATAGGCGACACGAAACGC
>CAZQNC010000038.1:0-11620 GCA_964594625.1 uncultured Thermoplasmatales archaeon
GGCAATATGCGTTCACGGCGCCGAACGGCTCCGGCTACTACCAGTTCTACACGGCAGCCTATGACAATCTCGGCCACCATGAGCCGTACCCGCCGACAGCGTCGACGGAACCGAAGGCCCGGTTGTCTGTCTCATACAACCACACGTTTGACCTCTGGTATAACACGACCGGATGGAACTTCGTCACCGTTCCGGTGAAGCAGCCCGGCATCCGGCGAGCCGGTGACCTGGTGAACTACATCAACCAGTTTTCGCCTGATGCCTGTACGGTCGTCGTGCGATGGGACAGAGATACGCAGCGATACTACAGCTACATTGCCGGAGGCTCGGAAGACCATAATTTCTCCATCGTGCCTGGAGAGAGCTACTGGGTCTTCGTCAAGCACAACATCTCGTCGGTGTATATGGAGGGCTGCCTGCACGAGTACGATGACATCAATCTGACACTCAAAGCAGGATACAGTTTCCTGGGCTGGGCAAACCTGGAGGATACCACGGCCAGGAATCTCACCGGGAACATTTCTGGTGCAACAGTCATGTCGAAGTGGAATGCCACTGCCCAAGAATGGTTTGAACCTTCGTATACATCGGGTGTAAACCCGGTACTGAGTTTCGACATTCCGACCGGCGAATGCGTCGTGGTCTTCAGGCCGGAGGCTCCTGTAATATACTGGCATGGCGGACGGGACATGCTCACGTTGCCCCCGCCCTAATGTCTTCTCCCCCTCTTCCCTTTCTTTTTTCCCAAAACCTTTTTTAAGGCGGGCTTGATGTCTTATCATGGCTGATGAGCAGGAGTTACAGCATCTCAGAGTCGTTCTTGATTACCTTCCCTGCGAGGACTGCGAGGACCGGGTGCCCGCGGAGGAACGCCGGTACCTGTGCTCGATCTGCAACCGTATAAGCAGAAATGTTTCCGCGGAGATAGCGGTGCCCCGCTGGCGGGCGGAGAACGGCAGCGTTGTCGCCGTGGAAGGCCGGGACATCGAGGAGCTGCGCCCCGAGATCTCAATGGTGGAGGAGGAAGCGGAGGAAGAACCGGAGGAATACCTGACCGAGGAGCTCGAGGTGCTCGAGGTCGGCGTCGAGGTCCCCGAGCCGGAAGACGAGGAGCCCGAGGGGGACGAGGAGCTGCCTGAATGGGAGACGGTGGACGAGGAGCCGCACACCGTCGGCGAGTACACCCTGTACACCAAGGAGGCCATCCTGCGCGGCGGCCGCAAACAGCAGATCTTTTTTTATGCGAAAAAAGAAAAAAAGGATGCCACTCCCTGCGCCAAGCCCGACGGCTACAAGGTCAAGGTCAACGGCAAAACCGGGTTGCCCGTCCTCAAAAAGAAAAAAAAGTAGCCGACAATGCACATCGAGGACTTCGACTACCAGCTGCCAGAGGAAGCCATCGCGCAGCAGCCCGCCGTCCCCCGCGACAGCTGCCGCCTGCTGGTCATGGACGACGGCATCCGCCATCACCGTTTTACCGACATCGTCACATATCTGCATGACGGAGACGTTTTAGTGCTCAACGACACCAGGGTGCGGCACGCCCGCATCCACGCCCGCAAGGACACCGGGGGAAAGGTCGAGCTGCTCGTGCTGGGCCGTGAGCGCAACGCATACCGGTGCATGGTCAAAGGCCGCGTTCATGAAGGCACCGTCATCATGCTCCCCGATGGACACACCGCCACCGTCATTGAGAAGGACGGCGGCATATGCCGCCTGGACATCCAGCTGGACATGGAAGAGCTGGAGGCGATGGGCGACATGCCCCTGCCACCATACATAAAAGCCGACCTTGACGCGGAGACAAAGAAACGATACCAGTGCGTCTACGCCGACGAAACAGGTTCCGTGGCCGCCCCGACCGCCGGCCTCCATTTCACATCCGATTTGCTGGACAATATCCGGGGCAGCGGCGTCACGGTGGCCACCGTCACCCTGCACGTGGGCATCGGGACATTCATGCCCGTCAGAGGCCAGCACGTCGAGGAGCACGAGATGCAGCCCGAATACTACGCCATCGACCAGGCAGCGGCAGACGCCATCAACCGGGCAGCGGGCGACGTCATCGCCGTGGGCACCACCACCATCCGGGCCCTGGAAAGCGCCACCGCCAACGGCCAGGTGCAGCCCGGCGAACGCTGGACAGACCTGTTCATCTACCCCGGCTACCGGTGGCAGTCGCCCATCGCCGGCATGCTCACCAACTTCCATCTGCCGGAATCCACGCCGCTGCTCATGGTCTGCGCCTACGCCGGCAGAGAGCGTATCATGCAGGCCTACCATGAGGCCCTGCGGCACGGCTACCGGTTCCTCAGCTTCGGGGACGCCATGCTCATCCGGGAGGCACCATGTTCGAGATAACGGCCCGACAGGGGCAGGCCCGAGCCGGCGTGCTGCACACCCGGCACGGCGACATCCAGACCCCGGTGTTTCTCCCCGTGGCCACCAAGGGAGCCATCAAAACGCTGACCCCGATGGAGGCCTGGACAACCGGGAGCAGGATGCTCATCGTCAACGC
Organism: uncultured Thermoplasmatales archaeon; assembly: GCA_964594625.1. Classification (GTDB taxonomy): domain Archaea; phylum Thermoplasmatota; class E2; order UBA202; family DSCA01; genus CAZESS01. The sequence goes on from CAZQNC010000038.1 coordinate 2,519, forward strand.
CCTCCACCTCTACCGGCGGGGCAGGGAACGCGTCCGGCGCGCCGGTGGCATCCATTCATTTATGGGATGGAAAGGCGCCATCGTCAGCGACAGCGGCGGCTTCCAGCTCATCAAGCAGTTTCCCTGCGAGATAGGCACCGATGGCGTCCGGTTCACCATGCCCGACGGCACCCGGGACATTTTCACCCCTGAAAAGTCCATCGAGGTACAGGAGTCATTGGGCGTCGACATCGCCCTGGCGCTCGACGACTGCCCCTCCTATCCCGCATCGCCTGAGCGCGTCACGTCTGCGGTGGACACCACCATCAGATGGGCGGAGCGCAGCCAGGGCCGCGGCCGGTTCACCATCCTCCAGGGCGGCACCGTCGAGGGAGAGCGGGTCCGCTGCGCCCGGGCCATCGCCGGCATGGACTTCGACGGCTACGCCATCGGCGGCCTCTGCATCGGCGAGCCGAAGGAGATGATGCACAGGATGGTCGAGGCAACCATGCCCCATCTGCCACCCAGGAAGCCGCGGCATCTCATGGGCGTCGGCTCGCCGGAGGACATCTGGCGCGCCGTCACAGCCGGCATCGACATCTTCGACAGCGCCTATCCGACGCGGAACGCCCGCCACGGCACCATTTTCATCCCCGGGGGCAAGGTCAACCTGGGGCGAGCAAAAACCGCCGGCGGGGTGATAGACGAAACCTGCGACTGCTACACCTGCCGGCATGTCACCCTGGACTACCTCAACCACCTGTTCCGGGAAAAAGACCCGCTCGGGGCGCGCCTGGCCACCATCCACAATCTCACCCATGTCAACCGAGTGGTTGCAGCAGCCAGGGAGCTCATCCAGACGGGAAAAACCCTTAAAACGAACGCGGGCATACAGTTTGATGCTGTTTGAAACAAATCACGGGGTCATCGTCGCCTGCGACGTCGACACCCTCGACGCTTTTGAAGCGCTCGTCAGGGAAACCTGCCACGTCGACGGCGTTGTCGGCTACAAGATCGGTACCACCCTGGGCCTGGCCTACGGGCTCCAGCCATTGACCGACACGGTGTCGGAACACTGCGACCTGCCCGTCATATACGACCATCAGAAGGCGGCCACGGACATCCCGCAGATGGGCGAGCCCTTTGCCAGGGTCTGCAAAAACGGGGGCGTGGACAGCGTCATCCTGTTCCCGCAGGCCGGCCCCGAAACCGAAAAAGCGTTCATCAGCGCCGTCGTCGAGCACGACATGGAGCCCATGGTCGGCGGCGAAATGACCCATCCCGGCTACCTCGCCAGCGAGCAGGGCTACCTCCGCAGCGACGCGCCACCGGATATGTACCGGCTGGCCGCCGAACACGACGTCACCTTTTTCATCGTGCCCGGCAACCGGCCGGCTGCACTGCGACGCTACCATGACCTGCTGACGGGGCTCATGGACCGGCCGGCGTTCTGCATGCCCGGCATCGGCCGGCAGGGCGGCTCCATCAGCAAGGCGTTTGAGCAACTGGGCGGCGCAGCGAAATATGCCATCGTGGGCTCAGCCATCTACACGAGCGACGACCCGGAGACGGCGGCCCGCCGGCTTGCAGAGGAGGCACTGGCGTTTGAGTGATACCATGGACGAGCAGGACATCATGACCGGGCTGTACGAACACGGGCTCATCAGGACATGGCATCGGGACCGACCTGAGGGCTGGACGCTGGTATCCGGCCTCTGGAGCCCCTTCTACATCAACCTCCGGGCGCTCCCCGGATATCCCCGGCTGTTCATGGCGGTCGGCGAACGACTGGGTGAGATGATACTGGAGCGATGCGACGTGGACAGCGTCATGGGCATCGCCATGGCCGGCATCCCGCTTGCCTCTGCGGTGGCGGTGCAGCACGGCGTTCCCATGCTCTACACCCGGAAGCTCCAGGGCGTAAAATCCCTGGAGGCGCTCCGCACGGCAGCCTCGCAGTACGGACAGCATGCTCTGGTCGAGGGGGCCATGCGGGACGGCGACCGCGTGGTCGCGCTCGATGACCTGGTCACACGGTTTGACAGCAAGCTGGTGGCCGTCGAGCAGCTGGCCATGGAAGCCGACCGCCGCAACGTGGCCGTCACCTGCAGCGACGTGGCGGTCCTCGTCGACCGGGAGCAGGGCGCCGGCGACATCGCCGCCCAACACGGCATCCGGCTGCACGCGCTGATACCCTTCCAGAGCCGGGGAATCGACTGGCTCCGCGACGTCTTCGCCGAGGTGGAATACGACGTCATCAGCGACTACCTCCACGACAGCGACAAATACCAGGATGAGCAGCGCCGCCGCGACATCATCGCCTCCTTCGAATAGCCCGCCGGCGGTAGCCGTGCAGTGTCCACCATCGGATGAGCTTTTTCAGCAGTCCGGGCAGCCGTCCGTCCGTGCTCCATCGATGCCATGACAGGATGCCGTGCCGGCTGCCCAGGCTGATGACCATGGGCGTCGGCCGCGGTTGGTAGGCAACCCTCGATCCATCCCCGTCCTGGATGATGTTTTTCGCGATGACCCGGGCGTGGCGCTCGGCGTTCTGCGCCGTTTTTTCCTCCCGGACGTTGGTGACGTCGCCGCCGGCGTAGATGTGCGGGTACCCGGGCAGCTGCAAAAAATCGTTCACTCTGACGGCGTTGCGTTCGTCGAGCACCCCGTCCAGCCCGCCAAGAAATGTGGGGTTGTGGCGGATGCCCGTGCACCAGACCGCTGCATCTGCAGCGATCTCCCGGCCGCCGTCGGTGACAAACAGGTCGCCATGGCGGTCGACCACCTTTTCACCCAGCACCACATGGGCGCCATGCCGCTCGAGGAACCGCTGGGCGTGCCGCGATGCCGACGGCGGGTTGCGCTCCAGCAATCGGTCATGCGAGTGTACCACCGTTACATGCAGATACGGCATTTTTTCTACGAGCTCGGCGGCCAGCTCGATGCCGATCAATCCGCCGCCCACGATTAGCACATGGCCTGCATCCTGCACGGCATTTGCCAGCGCCAGCGCCTCCGCTACAGATGTGAGCGTATACACATCGGTGGCGTCGTCGAGCAGCACGGGATAGATGACGCCGGTGGCCACCACCGCCCGGTCAAACGATACCCGCTCGCGCCTGGTTTCAACCATGTCCGGGGTCAGATGGACGACGTCGCCAACGACGACACGGGCCCGGGGTAAAAACTCCTGGATGCGCACGGACAACGTGAGGTCGCGACCCGGGTCGCAGACCAGCCGGTGGACGCCCGGCGTGTACTCGAAAAACGGTGTCCGGTCCACCAATGTCACCGCTACATCCGGCTGCCGCTGCAGCTTTCTGGCGACCAGCGCCCCGCAGAAGCCCCCGCCGACGACGGCGACGTCCATGCTCAGCCGTGCCCGTAGCGGTTCAGCGTTTTGACGTTCACGAACTCGTGCAGCCCGTACCGGGCGAGCTCCCGGCCGATGCCGCTCTGTTTTATGCCGCCGAAGGGCAGCCGGGGATCTGACTTGGTGATGTGGTTGACGAACACGCAGCCGGCCTCAATCCGCCGTGCTATCGCCATGCCTCGCTCATCGTCGGCGGTCCACACGCTGCCGCCCAGCCCGAACCGGGTGTCGTTGGCCAGCTGCACCGCCTCATTCTCGTCTGACACGGTACATATCGGCGCGACGGGCCCGAACACCTCCTCACGGGCGACGCGCATGTCCCGGGTGACATCGGCCAGCACCGTCGGCTGGAAGAAAAAGCCAGGGCGGTCAAGCCGCCGGCCGCCGGTGACGACCGTTGCTCCCTGCTCGACGGCAGCCCTGACAAAACCCTCCATCTCATGGACCGCCGATTCGTCCACCAGCGGGCCGACCTCGGTCGCCGTGTCCCGCGGGTCGCCCACCCTGAGCCGCTCCATGTGCCCGGACAGCTGTTCGGTGAACGCCTCCGCCACGTCTTCGTGGACGATGAACCGCTTGGCGGCGATGCAGCTCTGCCCGGTGTTGAGCATCCGGCCCCGCGTCGCCTGCTCCGCCACAACGTCGACGTCGACGTCGTCGAGCACGACGAACGGGTCGGAGCCCCCCAGCTCCAGCACCATTTTTTTGAGATGCCATCCCGCCTGCCCGGCCACGGCTCGGCCTGCATCCACGCTCCCCGTCAGCGAGACACCCTGCACCTGCTCGGATGCAATGAGCCGCTCGACGGTGTCATACCCGGCGACAACCGTCCGGAAGACATCCCCGGGAAACCCGGCCTTCATGAACGCCTGTTCGATGGCGAGCCCGCACCCCGTGCAGACGTTGGCATGCTTCAGCAGCACCGCGTTGCCCGCCAGGAGCGCGGGGACGGCGCAGCGGAGCGCCTGCCAGAACGGAAAATTCCAGGGCATCACCGTCAGGATGACGCCCAGCGGCTGAAACACCACACGGTGCTCAAGACCGTCCGCTTCGACGGCTTCGCCGGCCAGCCACGCCGGGGCGTTGTCCGCGTAGACCTCGGCCATCCAGGCGCATTTCTCTACCTCGGCCAGCGACTCCCGCAGGGGCTTGCCCATCTCCCGGGTCATCAGCTCCGCATACGCCTGCCTGTTTGCCCGGAGGACGTCGGCCAGCCGCCGCACGTACGGCACCCGCTCCTCCACGCTCAGCGTACGCCAGTCCAGGAAAGCGCGGTGCACCCGGGAGGCGACGTCGAGCACCTCTCCCGTCGGCATCTCCTCGTAGGTCTCGATGGGCTGCCCCGTCGCCGGGTTCACGGTTTCAAACGTCATGGTTCCACCGTTCTCCATATCGGGCCGCCGTCATTTAATGGTTTGTCTTCTCCACACCGGCGGTGAACCAAGCGTTATATACGCCCTGCAGGATGTAGAAAACGGAGGGCAGGGTTTATGGCGCATACAGGTCCCTTTTCCCATCTGCTGGCCAGAGGCCACGTGCGGCAGGGCAGCACACCCCCGGAGCAGGAATGGACGGAGCGAGAGGTATACCGGGCGCGCACCAGCGACGCGTCGTTTGCATCGTTTGACGAGCTCTGCGAGACATGCGGAGAGGTACATAGAAACCCCTACGAGGGCAGCCCCCACTATGTCACCATGAAGGTGCCCGTCCGTGTCGCCACCAACTGGGCCCGCCACCACGGCATCGCGGTGGAGGTGGAACAGCGGATGGCATATGTCCACAAAAAAGCCGGGAGGCCGGACCGCGTCCAGCTCGTTCCCTACACGGACTGGATGACCATCCGGACGATAGGACCATAGAAGCCCTGCCCGGATGACACGTCGAATGCCTCTCCGGGGCCAATACTTTTTAATATTTTCAGGGCATTTTGATGGCCAATGACATCGATGGAAAAAGTCTTTCCGTTGCTCGGAGACATAAAAGATGAGGAACTGCGCGGCAAGGTCGCCGAATGCTGGCAGCTGGCCATGAAGCGCGGCGGCTGGGACAGCCTTGAGGATATCCCGTTTACGCTGCTGCTGCCGGATGCGGGCGAGTTCACCGGCCACGTCAACCGCGTGACCGCGATGGCTGCCGCCGTCGCCGGGGAGCGCGACGACATCGACATGGACGTGCTCATCGCCGGGGCGCTGCTGCACGACGTGGGCAAGCTCCTGGAATACGAACGCGTCGACGGCCAGGTGCAGAAATCACCGATGGGCCATATCATCCGGCATCCGGTGAGCGGCGCCGCCCTGGCCACCGAGACCGGCCTGCCCGACAGCGTGGTGAGCATCATCGCCGCGCATTCCAAGGAGGGCGAGTTCGTGGAGCGCATCCCGGAGGCCGTGGTGGTGCATCACTGCGATTTCATCGACTTCCACATCGCGAAGGGGAAACGATGATCAGGGGGGAGGGCGAGGCCGGCACCGAGAACAAGCGCGACTGCCATGTCATGGTGCAGGAGGGCTCGGGCGTCGAGATTGAGAGCAAGTATGCGGGCATGTTCGGCGACCACGTCAAAGCGCTGGTACAGCGCCGTCTCGACGAGCTGGATACCGATGCGATGGTGGCCATCGAGGAGCGGGGCTGCTACGACTACGTTGTCCTGGCGCGGCTGGAGGCGGCGCTCCGTCGGAGCGGTGTGGAGCAGCTGTCCGACGAGATGGCTGAGCGTTCGATGCCGTTGCGGGAGCTGCGGCGGAGCCGGATGTATGTGCCGGGTAACAATCCCAGGATGCTGAACAAGGCCGGCATGTATGGTGCCGACTGTCTCATATTGGACCTTGAGGACTCCGTCGCCGTTGACCATAAGCTTGACGCCCGTTATCTTGTCAAAAATGCATTGCAGCAGCTCGATTTCGGCGGGGCTGAGCTCTGGGTGCGCATCAACAAGATGTCGGCGAAGGAGGACATCTCCGTCGTCAAATACGGCAGTCCGCATGGGATCTGTCTGCCGAAGGCCGAGGACCCGGAGGACATCGTTATCCTGGAGAACATGCTGGAGGAGGAGGGCCTGGATGCGGCGATTATGCCCATCGTGGAGACCGCTAGGGGCATTCGGAACGTGGAGGCCATTGCCGGGGCGAGCGACGCCGTTGTCGCGCTGGCCTTTGGCGCCGAGGATTTTTCCGCCGACGTGTGCGGCAGGCGGGCGTGGAACGCGCTGCTGTATCCCCGCAGCCGGCTGGTGGTGGCCGCCCGTTCCCAGGGCGTGCAGCCGTTGGACACCGTCTACGCCGATGTCAACGATATGGAGGGTCTGCGGGAGGAGACCATGGCCGTCATCGAGATGGGGTTCGACGGCAAGGGCGCCATCCATCCCGGCCAGCTGCCGGTTATCCATGACTGTTTTACCCCCGACGATGCTGAGGTGGAGGCGGCCCGGGAGATCATCGCCGCCGTCGAGAAGGCCCGGCGGAAGGGACTGGGGAGCGCGTCGCTCCACGGCAAGATGATCGATCTGCCGGTTGAGAAGCGAGCCCGGCGCATCCTCCGGCGGGCCGGCGTCGAGTAATGTATATGCAGCTCACCATCGTATACGACAACACGGTGTACCTGGGCAGACAGGGCTTGGCGTCGCGGTGGGGTTTTTCCTGTCTCGTGGAAACTGGAAGGCGGCGTATTCTCTTTGATACGGGCGGCGACGGCGACGTCCTGCTGGACAACATGGCCGTGCTCGATGTGCAGCCGGAAACAATCGATACCATCGTTATCTCGCATGAACACTGGGATCATGCAGGCGGGCTGCCCGTGCTGCTTGAGCGAAAGCCCGACGTCCGGGTGTACCGGCTGAAAATGTCACGGGCGGCGGACACCGTTGTCGTGGACGAGCCCTGCCGCGTTGCCGACGGCGTGTACAGCACCGGCCGGCTGCCGGGGATGCCGGTCGACGAGCAGTCGCTGGTGCTGCAGGGCGGCGACGGATGGTACGTCCTGGCTGGCTGCTCCCATCCCGGCGTCGCCGCCATTTTGAAGGCGGCCGGGGAGCACGGCCACGTAGCGGGCGTCATCGGCGGACTGCACGGCTTCGACAGGTACGGGCTGCTCGACGACATGATGCTGGTCTGCCCCACGCATTGCACCCGGCATGTCGACGAGATACGGGAGCGCTTCCCCGACCGGTACATGGCGGGCGGCGTCGGCCGGGTCATCCATCTGGAGCCGGGAGCCAACGTTTAAATACACTTTTATCCATGTATCACTATGATTATCCCGCTTCCCGTCCTGGCGCTGCTGGTTCTGGTTGTCATCGTCATCCTGGCGTCGGCCATCAAGATCGTCAGGGAATACGAGCGCGGCGTGATTTTCCGCCTCGGCCGGCTGCTGGGCGCCAAGGGCCCCGGCATCTTTTTCATCATCCCGATTTTTGACAACATGATCAAGGTGGACCTCCGGGAGCACGTGCTCGACGTCCCGGCGCAGGAGGCCATCACGTCGGACAACGTCCCCGTCCGGGTCAACGCGGTCGTCTACTTCCGGGTGATGAACCCCGAGGATGCCGTGGTGCGCATCCAGAACTACATGCAGGGCACCCAGCAGATGGCGCAGACCACGCTGCGGAGCATCATCGGCCAGGCGGAGCTCGACGGCATACTCAAGGAGCGCGACCGGATAAACCAGCGCCTGCAGAGCATCCTGGACGAGGCAACCGACGAATGGGGGGTCAAGGTCACCGCCGTTGAGATAAAAGATGTCGAGATACCGGAGTCCATGCAGCGGGCCATGGCCAAGGCCGCGGAGTCGGAGCGCGCCCGTCGGGCTCGCATCATCGCCGCGGAGGGCGAGCTTCAGGCGTCGGAAAAACTGGCGGAGGCCGCCCGCGTGATATCTCATGAGGAGGGCGGCTTGCAGCTGCGCTTTCTGCAGACGGCGTCGGACATGGCCGAGGAGAAAAACACGACGACGATTATCCTGCCCCTCCCGGTGGAGCTCCTCCGGTTTTTTGAGAGTAAAAGCAAGAAGGAATGAGGCGCCGTCGGACAGCGGCGTTCTTATGGCAGGAGTGCGAACGAGGCAGCGGCCAGGATGGCGCAGGCTCCCATGGCGGCGTAGTGCCCGGCCGGGCTGTACGAACGCTGGAGCATTTTTTTGTCGTGGGATTGGAGCAGCAGCAGCGGTATCGTCAGCGCGGCTACGGCCATCGTGGTGGACAGGAGATGCCACAGGGTGAACGGCAGGGCCATGGTGTAGCAGGTTGCCAGGCCTGCAGTGCTATGAGGATACCAGCCGAGCCAGCAGCCCAGGTTGGTCCATGCGTCGTAGAGCAATACGCTGCCGACGCCCATGCCGGCGATGCCCAGCGGTGAATGTGTCAGGCCGTGCCGCCGGGCCGTGGCGCCGAGCAGGCCGATGAACGCGAAGCCCGTCCAGGTGAACAGGAAGATGGATGTGTTGCCGTAGTACAGGTCGGTGATGGCCATGACCGCCAGGGGGACGACGAGGCTGTACAGGCTGCCGAGCAGGATGCCGCTGAACAGGGCCACGGCTGCGACGACGAAGAACATGTCGAGCATGAACACGGGCTGGGTGATGCCGTTGAGGGTCATGGTTGCGTGCGGGGCGTGCGGGAGCATCTGGCTGAGCAGGATGCGGCCGATGACGCCGGCGGCGATGAGCAGGCCGGCGGCCAGCAGCTGTTTTCTGGTGTCCTGGGTCATGTGGTTCCTCCGTGGTTAAAGCTCATGAGCATATTAAAGGTTAACTGTACC
>CAZQNC010000039.1:0-10354 GCA_964594625.1 uncultured Thermoplasmatales archaeon
AGTCATGGGGTCCTCAGGATGAAACCCGGGGCCAGGGGATCCTCGGGATCCAGGGACAAAAAAGTGGAGCAGGCGGACACGGGTACCGTCACCCGCTACGAGCGAGAGGAAAAAGACGAGTATCCGCCGTCGCCGTTCAACACCACCACGTTCCTCCGGCAGGCATCCCGCCTGGGGTTTTCCGCCGGGGCCGCCATGAAAATCGCGGAGTCGCTCTACATGCGCGGCATCATCTCCTATCCGCGGACGGACAACACCGTCTACCCATCCGGATTGCCCATCACCGGCATCCTGGACAAGCTGACCGAGGTCTTTCCCGACCTGGTATCCCTGACCCGGGAGAAACGACGGGGCAAGCCAACCAGAGGCAAAAAATACAGCAAAGACCACCCGCCCATCCATCCCGTCGGCGCGGCATCCCGGGACAAGCTCAACAAGCAGGAATGGCGCATCTACGAGCTCATCGTCCGCCGCTTCCTCGCCTCGCTGACCATGGACGCCCGGGCCGCCGTCTCATCGGCCATGCTCGACATCGCCGGCGAAACCTTCACCGCCGAAGGATACGAGCTCCTGGAGGCAAACTGGCGGACCATCTACCCGCACTACAACAAAAAAGAACATCCCCTGCATCTCACCGAGGGCGAAGCCATCGTGGTCGACGACATCGCCAAGAGCTGGCACGAGACCAAGCCACCCCGCCGGTACGGGCAGGGCTCCCTCCTCGCCATGATGGAAAAAAACAACCTGGGCACCAAGTCAACCCGCCACGACATCATCGGCAAGCTCTACGCCCGCAACTACATCAGCGGGAAATGGCTCAGGCCCACCCCCACCGGCCGGGCGGTCATCGAAGCCCTGGAAAAAAGCGCCGAACGGATCACCAAGCCGGATATGACGGCGGAGCTTGAGGAAGAGATGAACGAGATCGCCGAAGGAGAAAAAACCCTGGAAGACGTCGTCGACGACTCCCGCGAGCTCCTCAAACAGGCCCTCATGCAGCTCCAGCAGCGCAAAGACGTCATCGGCGAGGTCATCCAGGAAGCCATGTTCAAGCAGCGCTACATGGGAAAATGCACCGAATGCGGCGGCAACCTCATGCGCATCCGCTCCCGCCGGGGCAAACGGTTCATCGGCTGCGACAACTACCCCGACTGCACCACCAGCTACCCGCTGCCCCAGAAAGGCCGGGTGCTGTTCGACGACGAATACTGCCCGGAATGCGGCGCCCCCATGGTCACCACTATCTACAAGGGAAAATGGACAAAATGTGTCAACCCCGACTGCCCGTCCAACGAGTAACCAGAAAATCAGGCGCCCCGGGACTTGGAGCGAAGATGGCGTGACTTGCACCGGCGGCAGCGCTTTGCCTTCGGCGGATTACGGGCATTGCACTTCATGCAGATGCGCTTGTTGAGAATCCGTTCCTCGGCTTCAGGGAAACGAGCCATGGGAGGGAAAGCAGGTCCCCTTTTTAACGTTTTGTATCACTTCCAGTGCCGCCAGCGGGCAGCGCAACCCTGCCGGCTCCCGCCGTGAACATCTTTATTAGCATGCTGCCGTTTCCCACTGGATGCACCGCCGGACCGTTCTCATCGTGGCAGCCTGCATTGCCGCCGCGTTCACCGCAGCCCTGCTGCTCGCCCCGGGCGTCGTGTACGACCAGTTCATCTGGAAATATTTCGTGGGCCCCGTGGTCGCCGACGCCGCCGGGGAACCGGTCAGCTATCACGGCGTCGAAGCATCGCCGGGGTACACCCTGCTGTCCGAGCTGGTCTACGGTCTGCTGCTCCTCGTCGCCTTCTACGGCATGTACCGCGTGCTCCGGCGGCTCAACATCACCGTCAACGCGGCCTTCATTGGCGCCGCCCTGCCGTACGTCGTGCTGGGCGCCACGCTCCGCACCCTGGAGGACTCCGGGCTGTTCCGTGAGCCGTTCAGCTACCTGCACATTTCACCGGTCATCTACATCCAGGTCGGCGTCTACATGGCCCTGGGCCTGCTCGTCGGCATCCTCGCCGGCCGCACGACAAAAGCAAAGGGCAGACGGCTCTTCGCCGCCGCCCTGGCCGGGCTCTTCGCCGCTTTCACGGTAGCATCCGTCCTGCTGGCAGACTGGACCGCAGCCGGGGTGCCCCCGCCCGTCATGGCGGGCTTCGCCCTGCTCGCCATGGCCTGCTACCTGCTGCTCCCCCACCGGGTGACCAGCGGCCTGTTCTCGATGGGGCTGTTCTTTCTGCTGCCGTCGCTGTACCTCATCGGCAGCTGGGTGCTCGGCGACCGGTGGAGCAGCTACAGCCAGGTCAACATGGCCATCGTGCCTCTGGTGGCAGCCCTCGCCGTGGGCATCACCGGCCTGGTCTACATGATGTCGCGATGGCGACAATGGACACCGGGCACGGATGCCGTCAACCTGTCCCTGGTGTTCGGCCACATGGTGGACGGCTGGGTGAGCTACCTGGCCGTGGTCGACCCCCTGAACATGGGCATCAGCTACGGGGAAAAACATCCCCTCCCGCTGTATCTTATGGAAAACGCCGGCGGCATCGGCTACCCGTTAGCCAAGCTGGCGCTCATCCTGGCCATCGTCTACGGGCTGGACGTCTACCTCCACGACGAGCTCCACGACCGACCGACGTTATCCGGGCTGATAAAGTTCTTCGTGCTCGTCCTCGGCCTGTCACCGGGGCTCCGCGACCTCCTCCGCATCATCATGGGAATATGATGGCACTGTACACCCGCCTCCATCTCAACAAAAAAGAGCGCGTGACCTGGCAGCGGCGGATGTCCCCCCTGGCCCTCTGGCCGTTCTGGCTGCTCGGCGCCGCCACCATCTGGCTGTACGGCCTCGGGCTGCTCTTCATCGTCTACGCGGCGGTGAAATGGATACGCGTCCGGTACCTGGTCACCAACCAGCGGGTCATCCGGATGGAAGAACACTACGCGTTCCTCCTCCGCGTGGAAACCCGGGACATCGCGCTCCCAGATGTCACCGGACTGGAGGTCTCCCAGGGCAGACCGGGCAGGCTGCTGGGCTACGCCGACGTCACCGTCCGGGGCGACAGCAACGCCGTCACCATGTCCGGCCTGCGCGACATCGACGAGCTGCGCGAGGCACTGCGGCCATATCTGTAAGATTTTTATATCCAGGGATGCTTTACCCCCATGAAGCTTTTGCTGCTCCACACCGATTACATCGAATACGAGGCCAAGCAGAAGGCCATCGACAGCGCCCCGGAGCTCGAAACCATGGAGGACCGGCTGGACGAGGCCCTGGCCGTCTTCGTCGCCGTCGAACGGGGCGACGAGAGCGACATCGATGCCGTTGTCGACAACGCCGTCGGGGAGATACGCTCCGTGGCGTCAAAAGTCAGCACCGACAGCATCATGCTCTACCCCTACGCGCACCTGTCATCCGAGCTCGCCGGCATCGACACGGCGCAGGAAGCGCTCACCATGCTGCATGACCATCTCGCCGAAACGCATTCGGTCAAGCAGGCGCCCTTCGGCTGGTACAAGGCGTTCGCATTGCGCTGCAAGGGACATCCCCTGGCGGAGCTCTCCCGCACGGTCACCCCGGAGAAAAAGCAGGAGACAGCGGAGACGGCGGCGGCGTCCACCTTCTACGTGCTCACCCCCGACGGCGACCTCGTCCAGGCCGACGACTACGACTTCGCCGGCAACGAGGAGCTCAAAAAATTCTACGAGTACGAGGCCCACGGCAGCCGCACGGCGGAGCAGGAACCGGCGCACATCCGGCTGATGCAGGACCTCGAGCTGGTGGACTACGAGCCCGGCTCCGGGCCCGGCCACATGCGCTGGTATCCCAAGGGCCGGCTGGTGAAAAAGCTCCTGGAGCGCACCGTGGAGGACATGTGCCTCCAGGCCGGGGCGATGGAGGTCGAGACGCCGCTGATGTACGACGCCGAGCATCCAGCGTTGAAAAAATATCTGTCCAAGTTTCCCGCCCGCCAGTACCGCATATGCAGCGGCAAAGACGAGCTGTTCATGCGGTTCGCCGCCTGCTTCGGCCAGTACCTGATGGCCCACGACATGGTCATCTCCTACCGCCAGCTTCCCCTCCGGCTGTTCGAGCTGGCCCGCTCCTTCCGGCGGGAGCAGCACGGCGAGCTCTCCGGCATCAAGCGCCTCCGCTCGTTTACGATGCCCGACATGCACACCCTCTGCGCCGGCCGCGGGCAGGCCCTGGAGGAGTTCCGGCGGCAGTTCAAGCTGTCGCTCGACTGGATACGGCTCAACGAGCTCCAGGGCGAGGTAGCCGTCCGGTTCGTCCGCTCGTTTTACGAGGACAACCGGGAGTTCGCCGCCGACCTGGCGCGGGAATGGGGGCGGCCCATCCTGGTGGAAATGTGGGACGAACGCTCCTTCTACTTCGTCGCCAAATACGAGTTCAACATGAACGACACCGTGGGCAAATCCTTCGCTCTGTCGACGGTCCAGATAGACGTAGAAAACCCTGAATCCTTCGACATCACCTACGCCGACGAACAGGGCGAGCAGCAGCCCCCCCTGCTCCTGCACACCTCCATCTCAGGCGGCATCGACCGCTGCATCTGCGCCCTGCTCGAAGCGGAGGCGAAAAAAATGCAGCGGGGCGACAAGGGCATGCTCCCCTTCTGGCTGTCCCCGACGCAGATACGGCTCATCCCCGTCCGGGACGAGTTCATCGACGACTGCCTCAAGCTGGCCGAGGACATGCCCGCACGGGTGGACGTCGACGACCGGGATGCAAGCGTGTCGAAGCGCATCCGCACCGCGGAAAAGGAATGGGTGCCCGTCATCATCGTCTACGGCGACCGCGAGCAGGACGGCGTGTTCCAGCCCCGCTGCCGGTTCGACTGCCCCGACAAGCTGTCATTCGACGAGCTCCAAGCCTTGATAGAAGAACACATGCAGAACCGGTGCCATGCACCATTGCCGCTGCCGCGGCTCCTGAGCCGACGACCCCGATTCCGCTAGACACTATTCAGGCCGGTTGACGTACCAGAGCACCACGAGCGCCACCCCGAAAATCACGAGCAATATGGGGACGATGACCTGGAACAGCATCAGCAGGAAGCCGGTGGTCTGCGCGTCGTCGGCCATTGCCTCCACCGATTCCTGGCTCATCCAGTAATGGAGGTCCACGGCTTTGACCTTGGCTTCGTCGAGCTCCTGCACCTGCATTTTTTGCTGCCGCGCCCCGGCGATGCTGTCCATCAAATGCGAGGTGGACAGGTCGACCTCGGTGACCGGCATAGTCGTACCGGAAAGCTGCATCTGCGCCGCCGCGTTGCGCCCGGATTTAACGTTTGCGGCCACGGTGGCATCGGAAAACGACAACGTGAGCTCGTAGGCCTTCATCCAGATGGGGCCGGGTACCCCGAGCAGATAGTTGAACAGGTTGACCTTTTTCACCGAGACTTTTTCCATGTCGATAACCGAGCCGCTGTTGGGCTCCACCCAGTACCGGGTCGTCGTGATATACTGGACCTCCTGCTCGATGCCCTCCGTCGGGTCGTAGACCTGGCGGGATTCCTCCGTCTCAAACAGATAGGTATGGATGCCCTCGTGGTCCTCCTCCCGGATGAAGCGCACCGGCGACGTGGTGGATATCTCGGTGTTCCACATCTGGTATGTCTGCTTTTCGACGCCGGGTGGAAACGTGAAAATGCCATGGCGGTACATGTCGCCGTAGTCGGGGGCTTCCTCGGCCGTATCCGCGTAGACGCCGTGCACCTCGCTGCCCGACGCCATGTCGACCACGTTGCCCGTCTCCGTGTCGTAGACCGTGGTGTTGTCCCGCAGTATGACGACCTTGCGGCCCCCGTCGTAATGGAAATCCGTCGCGGTAACCTCCCGGACCATCCGGATGTCCGTAGCGCCCTCGCCCAGAATCCAGAGCTCGCCGTCCATCTCCAGGCTGGACTGGATGTTCTCCGGGATGGTATGCAGGTCGGGGAACGACGCCGTCACCGTCCCCGTTTTCTCCACGTTGACGATGCCGCCCGTGGCGGGCTCCACGTAGTACACGGTGTCCCCCGTATAGCTGAGGTCGATGTGCCGGTCGCTCATCCCGGGAATCTCCATGATGCCCCGGGGGTGGTCCTCCACGGACACCAGGTAGCGGTAGACGGGCAGCCCGCCCAGATTGTCCCGGCCCATGTAGCGGGCGGTGGACGCGGCGCCGATGTCGCTGTTCCACAGCTCATAGTCGCGGGGCTCGATGCCGATGGGAAACGTCAGCCGGCCGCTCTTGTTGCTGAAATGCCGGTCGTAGCGCATCGTAGCCGGGTTGACGCCGTCGACGCTGTACGCCTGGAAGTCGGCGGGCAGCAGATTGCCGTTTGCATCGCGCGCAATTGTCTCGCTGCCGACCATGTACATCTCATCGCTGGAGGCCTCGTCCACCCATACGTGCTGCTGCACCCGGGCATTCCACCGGTCATATGGGTCGTCGCTGGCCGCGTTGGAAAGATTGAACATGGAAATGGTGCCGGAGAGCCTCGCCGTGGTGTCCAGGTCCGCGGGCATCCGGTTGAGGTCGGGGAACTGCAGGTACTGGCGGATGTGCTTGTCGTAGTCGACGATAATCCCTGTCTCCGGGTCCACCCAGGCGCTCTGCTCTCCCTCGTAGAACATCCGGGTTCCCGGCGGCGTTCCCTCGATGCCCGGGCCGATGCAGATTTCCTCCTGGCTGCCCGAGTACTTGTAGCAGGTGACGCCCTCGACGGTCTCCTCGCCCCGGTAATGGGCGGTGCCCGTGGCATCCTCGACGTCGACATATCCCTGGCGGTACACGTCGTCCATGTCGCTGTTCCAGACCACGTATGCCTTTTTATCAACGCCGACCGGGAAAATGTACTGGCCGACCCGCTCCGTGTCCCCGTATCCGCGGACGTTTTTGGAGGTAAACGGGTCGATACCCCATATGTTGGTGTCGGCCAGGTCCGGTATCGGCTGGCCGGACCGGGCACCCAGAACCGATATGTCCTCCCGGATGAGCAGCACGCCGTCCCGTTCCTCCATCGCGGTGAGCTCACGGTGTATCTCCACGTCGATGTAGTCCATCTGCATCGTGGACGTGTTGAAGATGCCGAGGTCGCCCTCGTAGACCACGGTTTTGTGCAGGTCGTCGGGAATCCGCTGCATCGACGGGGTGAGCACGAACGAGAACGACGGGGCAACAATGAAAAAAACAAGACCGACCACAACCAGGATATGCCGCTTTCCTTTCATCTCGTCACCTGACAGGGAAAAATATCCCCGCTGTGTATAAGTATGTTTCGGGAAAAAAGAGGGAGCGCCCCGGCCGAGATTTTCATCCATGCCGCCGGATGCGACACGGCTTTGAACTCGGGTCGCGAGCTTGCTGCAAGCCCCGCGGGGCTCTCGACAGGCTCGCATGATAACCACTACACTACCGGGGCTCAGACTGGTATAGCATTCCCGTTAATAACATTTTCCGTTTCTCGCTACAAGATAATGGGCGGCTCGGCGAAAAATTGTGTTTCGAAGAATGCGGGGTCCACGCGGCTCCAGTCGTCGAAGTCGCCCTCCCCGTGGCTGCCGTCCGAGTAGTCGATGAGACTCCAGGCGTAGCGGTAGTTCATGCAGCTCCGGTAGTTCCCGTAGATATCCCAGCCGGACAGCCAGGGGTAGATGGTGGTGGTGTTGTCGATGCCGTTGTAGGTGTGCCAGAACAGGCCCAGCGTGTGCCCCAGCTCGTGCATGAACAGGCTGGCCGTCGCCGTGTCCCGGGCCATGGGCGTCCACCGGTAGTTTTTGATGGCCCGCCGGGCGACAACGAAGGAGTTGAACTGGTCGGTCCGGTCATGCCAGTAGGAGTAGCCGGCCACGTTCCGCTTGCCCTCGATGGTGTAGTAGGCCATGACCGCGTAGCGGAACACGTCCTCCCGCCATGCCTCGGCGCCGTCATGCAGAAAAAACTGGTCGTAGTAGGCGGCCAGCTTCTCCGGCGTATAGAATTTTTCGAAAGGCAGCACTTCTCCGCCGCCGCCCATCAGCCCGTCGTCGACGTGGAGCATGATGTTCTGCCGGGAGAACGCCGAGATGACCTTTTGCTTGGAATACTCGGGCAGCGTTGTATGGCCGAAAAACTGGTTTTCCATGTAGTCCACCTCCACGAAGACATCCTGCCTGAACGGGTCCGCCCGCCAAAACGCCATGCGATATTCCTCGGTATTCTGGATGCCGTCCCCGTCGGGGTCCAGGTTGGCGTGGTCGTCCCAGGTAAAGGGGTCGTATCCCCAGTGGTCCTCCCATTCGATGGGCACCCCGTCGCCGTCCATGTCGTCGCCTGTGTTGTCCACCGCCGGGTCTGTGCCGTAGATATAGGTCTCCTCGTACCAGGTAAGCCGGTCGCCGTCCGCGTCGGTCTGATATATGGAGAACCAGAGCTCGCAATCGTTCTCGTCCAGGCTGCCGTCCTCCGCACCCGAGACATGCCCCAGCCCGTTTTTGTCGTGCAGCCGGTCGTCCCCGGTCCACCGCCCCGTCCGGAGGGAATAGGTGAGATGCAGGGTCTGCCCCCGACCGGTGCCCTGCCCGGGGCTGATATCCGCGTCTATCTGCTCGTCGCCGACAATCTCATACAGCCGAACGGTGACAGACACGTTTTCCTCGCCGTCGTCGACGTCCTGCACGTGCCGCCATCGGGGATACGCGTCGATGCCGCCCCAGGCGCCCACGCCCTCGACGGTCCGCCCGTCAATGGTGATGTCCATGGCATACAGCGGCGACTCACCCCGCTGAAAGTCAAGCGAGCGGATGCGGTCGATGCGGAAGATAACCTCCAGGTCGACCATGGGATCCCAGTCGCTGATGACCATCCGGGCCTCGGCTTCGTCGTCACCGCCGCCCCGCATGAACAACAAAAATGCGGCCAGCACGATGACGGCCCCGATGAACAGAAGATACAGATATCCCCGCCGGTTCATACCCCCCAAACACCCGGGGGTATTAATGATTTATTATTTCCACTCGCGAGAGATAATACGCCATTTTCGGTGTATTATTTCCACTTATCCGTAGGCAATTGTTTCATCACGATTGGTCCCAGTGTTGCGGTCTTCGAACATTTTCAGCAGTGAGTTCATGGTTTTCCGGTCAATATCACCGTCGAGGAACTTCTTCACGATGAGTTTTTCGTAGTCCTCATCGGGCATGTTTGCAGTGGGTTGCACTGGCTTGCACTCCGGTTCTGGTTCATGTTCCTCGAAGACGTCATCGTAGACCTGTCGTTGTCGTGCTGATACCGATTGGACGTAGCCCAATAATATTTTTGCATCGCGATGTCTGCTTTGTGGTTGGATGTCCTTCACTCCATAGCCATGTTCTGCCATATGGGTGATGCAGGAGATGCGGAACTTGTGCGGATATACGTTTTCATCGATGCCTGCCTTTTCCGCATATATACAATCTGAGAAAAAGAAATTTAGGGAAATGGAGTACATATCGTAATATTACTTTATACTACTCGATCTGCATATGTTGCAGGACTATTGACTTGCCAAAACTCGCTATCGCAATTCCTGCCTAATTTCAGGTATCCCAAAAGCAATAATTTATTATTTCCCCAATCCACCGACCGTATTTTATTATACTCTGGAATGTCTCGAGTTGGATTCGAACCCGGGTAATTGCGATTTTAGCTAGTGGTATTATTCCTTATATCGTGTAGGTTGGACTCGAACTCTTAGATTGCTTAATTAATATCAGCAAGTAACCAAACCTGAAATTCTTACTATCAATTCTCCAAATGCAGGTTTTATCTTATCCCCAAATAAAACAAAGGGATTTTTCAATAGAAAAATGGCTGTCCAGAAAACAAGGTAGCAAAATTCTATATTTTTACTCTAAGGAGCAACTTTCACTTTTTGTCGTCCAAATATGAGGACAATACTGGACATAACTTTTTATATGATACCAGGTTTTTTGTATTGGGGTTGAAAAATATGAAACGGGGGGTTATATGGACTATCAGTTCTTCGGCAATAATACTCGTTGCAATTTTAACTATGTTTTCTAACTCTATCGCCTCTCCATCTGGATGGAACAACGATATACGACTGACGACCGATACGGAAGCTGCGTTCGGTGCCACTATGGCCGTGGAGGGAAGTAACATCCATGTGGTATGGCGTGATTATCGAGATGGAAACCCAGAGATATATTACAAGAAGAGTACGAACAATGGCGAGAATTGGAACAACGATATACGGCTGACGACCGATACGGCTAACTCAAATGCTCCTCGTGTGGCAGTGGATGGAAATACTGTCCATGTGGTATGGCGTGATTATCGAGATGGAAACCCAGAGATATATTACAAGAA
>CAZQNC010000039.1:10454-11476 GCA_964594625.1 uncultured Thermoplasmatales archaeon
CGATATACGGCTGACGACCGATACGGCTAACTCAAATGCTCCTCGTGTGGCAGTGAATGGAAATACTGTCCACGTGGTATGGAGTGATCATCGAGATGCGAACTGGGAGATATATTACAAGCAAAAACCTAATCAGCCGCCAACTGCGGATACACTCGATTTTTCAGCCAGCCATGTGTACAAAGATGCAATACTCACTATCTATGCAAATGCAAGCGATGATAATACCCAAGAATCCGAGCTCACGCCACACATCCAATATAAGCCTACATCATCCTCAAGTTGGCAGGACACAGCCATCGCTGCTATCACATGGGATTCAACGGGATGGTATTGGACAGCAACATTCACACCCACAGAAGAAATGAGTCTGGGCATGTATGACTTCAGAGTCAAATTCACTGATTCAGACGGCAGTAACAGTCTATGGAACAATGGAACCGAACAAATAGATATCAGAGTACACCCCATAGCTACACTCACCACCTCAGACACCAACATCAATGAAGGAGAAACCATCACCTTCGATGCATCCACCTCCATTGGAAAAAACCTTGTATACTACTTCGATTTCGGAGATAATATCACCATTGATTGGGGGACAACTGCAGTCCGCAATCATACCTACCCAACAGAAGGGATTTACATCGCAAAAGTAAAAATAAAAGATGCATATAATGAGGAAAGCCTCTGGAACAGCATCGAAATAACAGTTGAAGAGCAAGAAGACGACACCCCAGGCTTCACGTTCATCATACTGCTCACTGCTGCTTTCGTCGGTCTTATTGCGATACATCGAAAAAGAAAATAATTGTCAGCGTTGAAATGTAATAATAACGCTGAGGGAGCGCGTTTGCAATTAAAATTGTATTTCTCATACTACCCATATTGCTTGTTGCAATTCGGTTTTTTTTGCCAAAACACGCTATCGTCGTTCTCGCCTAAAAGTCGAGATATCTTCTAGAGTATGATTTATTATTTCCCCGGCTCTGCCTTGAACCGTTTAGCCAGCGCTTCGGCGT
>CAZQNC010000040.1:0-11319 GCA_964594625.1 uncultured Thermoplasmatales archaeon
GCCAGTCTCTCCAGTTCCGACTTGAGCAACTTTGTTACAGCCACAGATACGGACACATCTGAAATCTTTTTCATCTCGTGTTCCAGTTCCTCCGGAACTTCAACTTTCAGTTCAGCCATCTTCTACACAAAATATACCCGGCATCCTATTTAAATAATTTCCCGTGCCGAGAGAAAACAGGGTCAGGGTATCCGCCGGATGCCGCCGACGTGCTCGAATCCCCGGTCGAAGGAATAAATCTGTTCGATACCGCGGTGCCGCATTACCTGCACGGCGAGTGCGTCGTTGGCATCAAGTGACAGCTCCCCCATCAGCTCTATGGCCCCCAGGTAATCCTTCGGGCTCACGCCGTCGATGTGCATGTTGTCCAGCGAATAAAACGTGGTCACAATATGTGCCAGGTCTTCCAGGGACAGCGCCCGCTTCAGGATGTTGACGATTTCAGACAGGTGCACCACCGTCGTCACCACGTCCTCCTCCCCGTCGTTTACCCGCCTGACTATCTCCTGGGAAGCGGTTTTCATCTCCCGCTGTCTTTTTTGTAGCTTGCCGGTTGGCGTGTAAAATGCGTAGATGAAAATGTTTGCGTCGAGGAATCGCATCTATTCCACCGTGTAGAATGTTTTCTCGAATGCCTGCCAGTCGTCCAGGTCGACGCCGAGATCGGCGCTGTCGAAAAACGCTGTAAGGTCAACCCGTTTTTTCGGTATGACCTTGAGATACCCTCCTCTTTTTATGACGAATACCTCCCGCTCTTCCTTGAGTTCTTTTTTTCGCCAGTCGGAGGGAATGACAAACCGTCCGTGCTCATCCAGCTTCCGAACCTCCACGTCTTCCATACAATACTAAAAAAACCATTTATTTAAATTTTATGGTAAATTATGCATTTTATCCCAAAAATAAGCTTTTGAACCATTTCCTGTATTTGCCGGATGCATTTTTTCAACCGGTGCCTCTGGGCCGTGACGCGCCTATTCCCGCACAATCATCACGGGGCCGTCGGCGTGGTGCATGACTTTTTCCGATACGGAGCCGATGAGAATGCGGTCCAGGGCGGTCATCCCCTTGCTACCCATCACGATGAGATCGTTTTTGCCTGCAACCTCGATTATCTCGTGGTCGGGGATGCCCTCCACCATTTTTTTCTCCACCGTTACATCTTCCTCCATGCCCATGCTCTCCACCTCGTCCAGCGCCGCCAGCCCCTCTTTTTCCAGGAAGATGTCGATGTTGAACGAGCCCAGCTCCTCGGGTGAGGGAATCTTGGCGATGAGCGAGGCGTCGACGACGTAGAGTGCGACCACCTTGATACCGAGATGTTTCGCCAGGTAGATCGCCCTGCCGGCCGCCTTTTTTGCTCCCTCCGAACCGTCGATGGGTGCGATGATTCGCTCGAATGCTCGTGCCATTGCCCGTTAAATGCTAATGTGGCATTTAAATGTATGCTCTACAGGCCGGCTTCGTCGCGGAGCACCGGAGCCAGGTCGGTTTTCTCCCAGGTGAAATCGGGATCGTTGCGGCCGAAATGCCCGTA
The DNA here is from genome assembly GCA_964594625.1 of uncultured Thermoplasmatales archaeon. Lineage (GTDB taxonomy): Archaea > Thermoplasmatota > E2 > UBA202 > DSCA01 > CAZESS01. The sequence continues at coordinate 1,535 of CAZQNC010000040.1, forward strand.
GTTGCTCGTCTTCTGGTAGATGGGCCTGAGCAGGTCGAGCTGCTCGATGATGCCCTTCGGCGTGGTCTCGAAATGCTCGTTGACCAGCTTCAGGATGTCCCGGGCGGGGATACGCTCGGTGCCGAAGCAGTCGACCATCAGGGACAACGGCTCGGTGATGCCGATAACATATGACAGCTGCACCTCGCATTTGTCACATACTCCGGCGGCGACCAGGTTTTTGGCGATGTACCGGGCCATGTAGGCCGCCGACTTGTCCACCTTGGTGGGATCTTTCCCGGAAAACGCGCCGCCGCCGTGGCCGGCCACGCCGCCGTACGTGTCAGCGATGATTTTCCGCCCGGTCATGCCCACGTCTGCGACGGGGCCGCCCTTGACAAACCGGCCGGTGTTGTTGATGTAAAACTGGGTTGCATCGTTCAGCCAGTCGCCGCAGACGGGCTCGATGACCTCCCGCTGGATGTCCCCCCGGAGTTTTTCCAGCTCAACGTCTTCGTCGTGCTGCGCCGCCACCACGACGGAGGTCAGATGCTGCGGCTGGCCGTCCTCGTAGCTGGCCGTCACCTGTGTTTTGCCGTCGGGACGCAGATACGGCAGAATATGTTTTTTTCGGACTTCTTCCAGTCGCTGCGCGAGCTTGTGCGCCGTCATGATGGTCAACGGCATGTATTCCTTCGTTTCTGTTGTGGCGTAGCCGGACATCATGCCCTGGTCGCCGGCGCCGACGTCATCTTCCTTGTTGACGCCCATGGCGATGTCCTCAGACTGGCTGTGGATGCTGGTGAGCACGCCGACCGTGTTGTAGTCAAACCCGTAGACCGGCTTGTCGTAGCCGACCTCGGCGATGACATTGCGCACGATTTCGGGTATCTCCACGTATGCCTCGGTGGTTATCTCGCCGCTGACGATGACGAAGCCCATCCCCGCCATGGTCTCGCAGGCCACCCGTGCCCGGGTGTCCTGCTCGATTATCTCATCCAAGACCGCGTCGCTTATCTTGTCGCATACCTTGTCCGGGTGCCCCTCCGCCATGGACTCTGAGGTAAACAGAAAGTTTCCCTTCTTCATGACCCGGAATATGGCGCGGCAATATTAATGTAATGGTGGACGCTAGATGCGCTCCTCCCGCCGGGTGAGATAATATTTTTGGAGATGCACCGGAAAATCCCGCCGGGGGATATATCCCAGTGACAGCCACCGCTCGACGGTGTCGACGGCATCCTGCAATCGCTGCCTGGCTGGTTCGTCGGATGCTATGCTGCGCAGCGCGTCCAGCACCGCCAGGTTGTAATGTATCCAGGTGACCTCCTGGAACGGGGTGAACTGGTGCACGGCGTAGGGATTGTAGAGCACGTTTTCCGCCAGCTTCTGTTCCTTGTACATCTCCAGCACGTTCATGTACAGATGGGCCAGCAGCCATATCGCGCCCAGGATGACCAGGAACACCAGCGCCACGCCCACATAGGGATGGATGCCCCGCCAGGCGATGTAGGGGTAGGCGGTCAGCGCGATGTTGAGCGTGAGCAGCACCACGCTGCCCACCATGGCCACCTGCTTTACCTTGGTCAATTCGACGTTGAACGTTTTCTTTATCTCCCTGAAAAAGGTCATGATATCACGCCGCATATATCGCTGAGCTGCACATGAACGTTTCGCCGTCGAAAATGAGTGCAGGGGACGAGATTTGAACTCGCGGACCTCTACAGGACAAGGCCCTCAACCTTGCGCCGTTAACCTGGCTTGGCTACCCCTGCATCAGGTGAATGCATATGGCCCGTCTATTTAAAAGTTAATCGCCTGCGTACTGCGAATGTCAGCCCTATGGCAATGCAGGCGGCAAGCACGGAAAACCCGGGTGTTTTTTCTTCCTCGCCGATCACGATTTCCCGTGTCGCCGTGGCGGTGGCGCCGTCGTCGTCCCGGACGGTCAGGGTGACCGTGTATACGCCTTTGTCGGTGTATACGTGTGTGGGGTTTGGCTGGCTGGATGCCGCGCCGTCGCCGAACGTCCATTCCCATGCCATGATGCTGCCGTCGGGGTCGCTGCCGCTGCCGGTGAAGTTGACGTGGTCGTTGGCCCGTGGCTGCTCGGGCGTCCAGGTCATGTTTGCCGAGGGCGGCAGGTTGTCCGGCTGATATGTCGTGGTGTATATCTCCCGGTCGATGTACACCTGGTTGGGGGGTACGATGTGCTGGGTGTAGACGGCTCCGGTGGCCACGATTCCGTCCAGCTCGGCTGCGTCCCATGCAACGTCGCCGCCGCTTCCGTTCGCATTGTACCGGACGACGTCGGTGAACGTCCCGTTGGGCAGGTATTCCGTCAGCAGGAAATCACGGGATTTCGAGCTCTGGTTGTAGGTGCTCCCGCTGACGTATACGCGGCCCTGTGCGGCCAGCAATGCGTTGCCCGCCGCCCCATTGTCATGGTAGTGGCGGGTCAGGTTGCCCGCGGCTATCGATGGCACTGTCACCAGGGACAGGTTTCCATCGGTGGCGCTGTCCAGGAGCACGATGCCGTCCGGGGTGGCGGCCACATCCCGTATCGCCGCTTTGGGTATGGTCCGGGTGCCGGTTATGCTGCCTGTTTCGTCCAGGGAGTGGAGGATGCCGCTGCCGTCGTGTGTGCCGGCGACCAGTATCGTGTTCTCGCTGACGTCGACGCCGTACAGGCATCCCGGGCCGCTGGTGTTCCAGGCCACTTCTCCCTCTGTATCGAAGGCGATGACGTGGTAGCGGGCTTCGCCGACGTCGTCGGCGCATCCGACCACGATGGTGTGGTTTCCGATGATTGCCATGTCGGTGACGCTGCACTGGCGCCGCCATCTGTTTTCCCAGAGCTGTGTGCCGTTGGCCTGGAATGTCTTGATGACGCAGGTGCCGTTGGTGAAGGCGATGCTGACCGAGGTGGCGGTGGCGGCGACGGCCACATGCCGGTATTCCTCCTTTGTCATCCGTCGCTCGGGAACGGTGAACTGTTTCTCCCATGCAACGTCGCCGCTGGCGTTGTATTTCAGCAGCCGGTAGCCGTCGAATGAGCCGATGGAGAGACCGGCGACGTATACGCTGTTGTTGGCCGCCGCGATGCTTCGCCCCTCGTCGTATCCGGGCTGGCTGTATACGCCCCATGCCCCCTCGCCGACGGGTATGAGCATGGCGGCGATACCGAGCGTTATGACCCCTGCTATAGCTTTGTGCCCCATGGCAATCAATCGGGGTATAATTATTTCAACTTTTTGATGGCCGCCGCGTAGTCCGGGCTGCCGAACACGGCTGACCCGGCGACCATGACGTCTGCCCCCCGTTGTCGTACCGTGTCGACGTTTGCCGGGGTGATGCCGCCGTCCGCCTGGAGATATGCGTCGCTGTCGCCGACGAGGTCGCGGGCCCTGGCTATCTTGGGGAGCATGGATTCGATGAAGCATTGTCCGCCATAGCCGGGGTTGACGGTCATGATGAGCAGGAGGTCGATGTCCCCGGCGACGTTTTCTATGAGGGACAGCGGCGACCCCGGGTTGAGGGAGACGCCGGCTTTGCAGCCCGTGTCGTGTATCTGCCCGATGAGCCGGTGGAGATGGTCGGCTGCTTCGGCGTGCACGGTGATGATGTCCGCTCCTGCCTCGGCGAACGGGTTGATGGAGCGCCCGGGCTCGGCTATCATGAGGTGGACGTCGAAGGGCAGCTCTGTATGGCCACGGAGGTCTGCTACCACTGCGGGGCCGATGGTGATGTTGGGGACGAAGTGGCCGTCCATGACGTCGAGGTGTATCCAGTCGGCGCCGGCCGCGTCGATGGCCCGTATTTCCTCTCCGAGGCGGGAGAAATCGGCGGACAGGATGGAGGGCGCCACCAGTGTCATGCTGGTAAAGGCTGACCGGGCTTTAAAGCTTTGTGACGTCAGGGGGAGACGAACTCGGTGAGATGGTCTATCTCCGGGTTGACCTTGCCCCATCGGATGGAGGTGAAGGCCACGCTGCTCAGCTCGGGTTTTTCCAGGGTGAGCCCCCAGTATTCCTTGCGGAGGTTGTCGTAGTATTTTCGGGCGGTCGCCCAGTTTTTGGCCGCGAAGACGACGATCCAGTCATAGGTGCCGGTCAGGTGGTAGACGTCGATGAGCCGGACCTGCATCTGGCCGGGGACGTCCTCCCGCACCCGGCGTATCTGCTGCCGGGCGAAATCCTCCGTCATGGGACGGGTTTTCATGAACACCATGAACAGCCGCCAGCCCAGTTTTTCCTCGTTGACGACGGCGGTGTACCCCCAGATGGTGTTGGATTCCTCGAGCTTGTTCTGTTCGCGCCAGATTTTCTGCCGGTAGGTGTCGCATTTCTCGGCGATTTTTTGCAGGCTTTGCCGCGCGTCGATGAGCAGCTGGTCCAAAGTCTCGCTTACCTTGAACAGCGTCGTGTTACTTTTCTTCATTTTATCACCATATAACTCTATTTTGTTACAAATATATGTGGCATAGCTATTTATATGTTACTGAAGTTAGCATTTTGCTGAGACACTGGCGGGAGCCAGTGTGGAGGTGAACCAGCATGGAATGCCATAATCTCATAAAAACGGTCGGAAAGGATGCGGAAGCACAGATAGAGCTGGCCCAGCTCGTCGCCGGCTACATGCGGGAAGCCCGCTCACAGCAGCGCAAAACCGAGCTTTACAGCGTGCTCGAACGTCTGCTCCACCCCGAATGGAACGGGAACGGGCATGACGGAAACGGCGGTGTCCTCCATGCCAGCCGTTAACGTCACCATCGAAAAAATCCCCATCAACGGCTCCAGGGACAAGCAAAAAATAGAGATGGAGGTGTCACCCGAACATGCGGCCTTCCTGAAGGAGCTGACGGGCGACGCCTGGTGCGCCAGCGACACCCACATATACCGGATGTCAATCGACGACGGCACCCCCCCGACCGCCCCATCGGTCAGATGCCTCTACCACAACCTGCTCCCCCAGTAACCCTTCCCCCTCGTTTTTTTACCATTCTATTCATCTGTTAAACTTAAAAAGCACCGGGCCATCTCCATGTATGGCGGAGCGCATATCCATCCTGGTCGACCACCGCGAACGATGCTGTGGCATCGCCGCCCTGCTCCGGGCCCGCGACGTCGACGTCAGAGAGAAACAGCTGCCGGTCGGCGACTACATCATCAGCGACCGCATCGCCGTGGAACGAAAACGCGCCACCGACTTCCTCGACTCGTTGGTCGGCCAGCGCCTGTTCGACCAGGTCGGACGCCTCGCAGACGCCTACCCCCGGCCCATCCTGGTCATCGAAGGCGACGGCCTCTTCGACCGGAACATCCACGAGCGGGCCATCTACGGTGCCATCTCCTCCATCGTCGTCGACTACAACTTCTCCGTGTTCACCGCCGCAGACGTCGCCGACACCGCCCGCCTCCTTTACAGCATGGCCTACCGCGAGCAGATAAAAACCAGCACACCGGTCGCGCTCCGCGGCAGCAAGCCCACCCAGTCATTGCCGGAGCAGCAGCGCTACGTCGTCGAGGGTCTGCCCTATGTCTCCGCCGTCTCGTCGCAGAAGCTCCTCGACTTTTTTGGCTCCGTCCGCCGGGTGGTCAACGCCACCATCGAAGAGCTGCAGGAAATCGAGGGCATCGGAGAAAAAAAGGCCCGGGAGATCAAGCATATCATCGAGGCCCGGTGGCCGGCCGGTGGAGAGGAGGAGGAGTAAACGGAACGCTCGTTCTATTTGATACCGTCGACGAAGAAGTTAAATAGCCCTGCCGGCGGGGGCTAAATCTTTTTAATGGCATGGTGTTGAGGAACCATGAAGCGGGCGCCGCGGAAACTGCTCGACGTCAACGAGGCAACGTTTGACGCCACGAACGCGTCGGCGCTCTGCCTGAAATGCCGGGGGGCCAAGCGGCTGTGCGGCAAGGACCGCTGCCCCATCATGGTCAAGTTTTACTCCCAGAAAAAGACGCAGCCGCTCATCGACGGCACCTCGATGCACGGCGCCACCCCGCCCTCCGTTTTTGTGGGACGCTACGGGTATCCCAAGGTCAGCGTGGGTCCCATGCTGCCGCCGTTGCAGGGCGACACCTCGATGATTGACACGCCGGAGCTCTGGCGGGGCAAGACCATCGACGACATCGTGGACTTCCGGATGAAGCTCGTCCGGGGCAAACATCGCACCTCGGTGCACGATTTCTCCGGGAAAATCGTGGATTACACCCGGGAGATCGGCCTGGCCGCCCGCTCGGTCGACACCGAGATGACGTTCACCAAGAAACCCCGCGGCTCCATCGCGCTCTACGACAGCGTGCAGCCCCACGGGCCGTCGGCTTCGATACAGAAGGTATGGGTGGAGAACCCGTCGGTGGACAAAAAAATAGAGAAAGCGTTTTACGACGGCGACCTGAAAGCCAGGGACGCGGTGCTGGAACTGTACAACAAGGACACGTTGATCTCCCGCATCCAGAAGGCGTTTTCCGTGGGGGCCTTCGGCATCGAGGACAACCGCAAGTTTGTGCCCACCCGGTGGAGCATCACCGCCGTGGACTCCACCATCGGCAACGACCTCAAGGACAAAGTGAAACGCTACCCCTACATCAACGAATGCCGCGTCTACGAGACCTACAGCCTGGACAACCGCTGGCTCGTCGTGATGTACCCGTCCAGCTACGAGTACGAGCTCATCGAAGCCTGGTTCCCCAACACGACGTGGAATCCCTCCGGCCGGCAGATCGTCATCTTCGGCGACCACGAGTTCCACGGCGGCCGGACCACCTATGCCACCATCGGCGGCTGCTACTACGCCGCCCGGCTGGCCACCGCCGAGGCGCTGAACAGGGAGCGGCGGCAGGCGGGTATCGTGGTGCTCCGAGAGACCCATCCCGGCTACATCATGCCCGTCGGCGTGTGGAACGTCCGGGAAAACGTCCGTGCTGCCCTGCAGTCAGACCCGCATCGTTTTCCCACGCTGCAGGGGGCGCTGGGCTACGTGGAAAGCGTGATGGACATCCCGTTGCACCGCTGGATCGAAACCAGCGAGCTATTGCAGGGGCGGCTGTATCAGCGCCGGCTCGACGATTACATGGAACCATGAAACAGCGGTGGTGCAAGACGGCGCTCTCGTCGTCGGGGTTGCCCGGGCTGGACTACGCGTTGAACCCCTACCGGGGATGCGCGCACGGCTGCCGGTACTGCTACGTGCCGGCGGTGCTGCATCATGACCGGCGGGAGCTTACCGACGTGGCGGCAAAGGTCAACATTCCGCAGGTGCTCCGCCGCGAGCTGAAACGAAAACGGCAGGGCATCGTCGGCATCGCCACGGTCACCGACCCCTACCAGCCGGCCGAGCGACACTGCAAGCTCATGCGGAAATGTCTCCCGCTGCTCCGCAGGCACGACATGGCCCTGGACATTCAGACCAAGTCGCCGCTTGTAACGCGGGACATCGACCTGCTCCAGCGCTTCAGCCATGTCGCGGTCGGCGTCACCGTTACCACGCTGGACGAGGACACCCGGCGGCTGCTGGAGCCACATGCCCCGCCCGCGGAGCAGCGGCTCCGGGCACTGCGTGAGATCTCCGACGGCGGCATCGCCACCCACGTGTTTCTCGGCCCCCTGCTGCCCGACCTCGAAGTCGCCGATGCCGGAGGATACGTGCGGCGGTTCGCCGACGCCGGCGCCGACGAGCTCATGGTGGACACCCTGCACCTCAAAAAAGGGGTCTGGGACAGCATCGAGGCGGTGCTGCCAGACGACAAACGAGACCTGTACCGCCGGCGGCTGCAGCCCGGGAGCCCATATTACCGGACAGTTATCGCCGAGATCGAAAAAACCTGCCGCCGGGTCGGGCTTCCCTGCACCCGGGCGTTCCCCTGACAGCTACCGTTCGCCTTCGTAGAGCCGGCGCACCCGTTCGGCGCCGTCGACGTCGTCGATGACCGCTTCAACGCCGGAGGGCACCAGGTCCCGCCAGGCCTCGTCGCCCTGCGCCATCATGCTCCGGATGACCGTGCCCTGGTAGCGCTCCCGCTCGTACTCAGGGGTGTCCTCGATGCGGTAGCCAGCGGCGCCGAAAATCTCCCGGATGAGCGGCTTGTTGGACAGCACCACGTCGAAAGACGGGCACAGGTCGGCCACATGGTAGGGATAAACGGCGTAGCGGTTTATATCCGGTACGGGCACCACGGAGACACGGTCGCTGAACGAGGACAGCGCTCGCCGGGTCATCTGGTAGCGCTCCCCCCCGGTATACGGGTTGGCAAACGTGTAGCTCTGCCGGGCGGAGCCGATGGCCACCACGAGCTCGCCGTAGTGGTCGATGGCGTACTCTGCCACGCTGGCGTGCCCGCGATGGAAGGGCTGAAAGCGTCCGAGGAGAAGAGCTCGCATACCAGAAAATCGGCCCGGGGCATAAAAAGGTATTGATGGCGCCCGATATGGCCAACCCGGCGGAGCTCAAACCCTATATAGCCGTACCCGTTGTATACATGGGTGAAACACGTGGCCGTTGAAACCGTCGTGAAGGCCAGGGAGGAGATGCTTAAGCGGCTGTACATGTATGCCCTCGAGCACGGGGCTGCACCCATGCCGGCCGGGGAGTTCCCCGAAAAAATCGATGACGATATCCGAACGTTCAATCTCTACTACCTGCAGGAGGGCGGATACATATCCGAGGAGCCGGCCGCCGGCGGCACGCCCGGCTACCGTATCACCGCGCAGGGCATCCGGCTTTTCGAGGAGCTGTACGGCAAATACAACATATAAACGGGAACATTTTTTAACGACAGCGGCATTCCCTATCGGTCGCCAGCGTAGCTTAGCGGTAGAGCGGCTGACTTGTAACCCTTTACGCATCCGCGTAAAGCGTTAGCGGAAAAGGGGCAGGATATCAGCAGGTCGAGGGTTCAAATCCCTCCGCTGGCTCTCTTTTTTAGAGATATCAGGAATATCATTTAGCCAGTATATTGGGCGATCCGGCGGTAGCTTGGTTATCGCGATTCCAGCCGATATTGCGGCGCTGCATGACATCCACGCGGGCGCCGCTATGGAGTTTTTGCCAATGGGCGCCGGCGAGCTCCGGCTTCGGAAGGTAAACGATGACTGAATATGCCACGGTTTCCATACGGAAAGCATTGCATGAAGAGGTACAGCGGGTTATCGCCGATCAGCGCCTGGGCTATCTCAGTGTGGCAGAGTTCACGAAAGAGGCTATCCGGCTGCATCTGGAGCGTGTGGCGCGGCCAAACGTCCGGCTGATTGTCCGGAATAGGATAAAAAGCGCGGTATACCGCCGGCGTTTTGAAAAGCTGTTCCGGTAGGGTACGTCTCCACGTATTTGTAGCTATGCGGGTAGTATTTCTTTTTCGGATTCTGATTCCATTTCTGCTATTTTATCTGCTAGCTCGAAGTCGAATTTTAAAATTGTTTTTACCAAATCATTCTCAGTGTTTAGCTTATACATTTTAGATCTCCCTACTTTTCTTGTTTCTATCAAGATGCCTTTCTCTATTAATATTGGAATTATTTCGTAGAGTGTAGGTCTGCTCACCTCAGCGTATTCGGCGAGGTCGGTAATATTATAATCGTAATTTGGATGGTCTCCTAAAAAGTCTAATATCTTTGTTTGTGGACTCTGTCCAAATATTTCTTTAAACATTTTTAGATCCCCGGATTGCTGCCTGTCATGTTTATCCCATTACCGTAATACGGTACGAGGTATATAAAATTTATTAACATATTCGTAATATATTTTTACTAAAACACTTTAATATAAAAAAGATATTTTAGAATGTGAAGCTAACCCAGCCACA
>CAZQNC010000041.1:0-10971 GCA_964594625.1 uncultured Thermoplasmatales archaeon
ATTTTTCCCATTTGTATCACCTTTTGAGACTACGACATATGCTGGTTTGAGGATGGTGTCATCCAGCCGGTATCCTTTTCTGATTTCGTCGATGATGATGCCTTCGTCGTGCTCGCTGCTGCATTCGGTGGCGACGGCGTGATGACACTGGTAATCGAATGAGGTGCCGATGGTGTCGATTTCTTCGACGCCTTCCGCCTGGAGCATGCGGTGGAACTGTTCCTGTATCATTGTGAGCCCGTCGTCGTCGAGGGTGGCGGTGGCGGCGGCGAGGTTTTCGTATATCTCGATGCATTTGCAGAGCAGTCGTTTTCGCTCCGCTTTGACGGCGTCTTCTTTCCGCTCGTTCATTCGTTTTTTGTAGTTGTCGAAATCGGCGAGGAGGCGGAGATGCCGTTCCCGGAGGTCCGCGAGCTCCGCTTCGGGGTCTGCCGGCTGTGCATTGTCGTCTGCGGCTGCCTCCTTCGGCGTCGGGTCAGCACGTGATGTTTCCTCTGTTGACTCCATATCGGAGAATTGTATAAAAATTGTTCTATATAAAAGTTGTGGCCTCGCATGCTCTGTTGGCAAGGCTGATGGAGCAGGGGGGCGAGGAGGAAAAAAGGCGTCCCCTGCTCCAGCAGAACGTAGCTATAACGCCCGCCGGTATTTAAGTTGTTTTGTGAGAACAATTTTGTCATGACAGCACAACGTATATATGCCCGGGGCCATTACCACCCAATGGCAGACACGGACGAGGGATGGGAGGAAAAAGGCACCTATTCCGGCTACACCATCATGGGCAAGGGCGACAAGCGCCGCCTCGTCGACGAAAACACCGGCGACGTCATCACCGAGTACACCGTATAGCTACGCCTCAGTGGCAACCACCAGCCCGGCGTAGCCCGAATAGACAAACACCCCGGTCGGCACATACAGCGAGATGCCCACGAAGGGCGTGAGGAAAGCGAACATCGAAAACTGCGTCCATTCCCCCATCGTTCCATTTGTAGACAGCAGCGTCAACGTCGAAAACAGCAGCGGCGTCAACGGCACAAACGGAGGCACCATAAGCAGCAGTCCCACACCGGTCACCGAACAGAGCACATTAAACGACAGGTTGGCGTCACCCAGCAGCGGCATCACCGACGGCGCCCGCAGCTTCTCCCGCTCCAATTCAACCCGCTGCCGCAGCGACCCACGGAGCCCCTCAGGTATCAGCCCCCATGCATCCCGCCCCGTCATCGAAGACAAATCAGACGGCAGCTCACACGGAAACCGCTCCACGCCCGACATCGTATGCAGCATCACCATGCCGCCCGTGCTTCTCTCGCCATCGGACACAGCATACGCAGACTCCGCGGACCCCGCCGTAGACACAACCGGGGCCAGCATAAGCACGCCGCAAACGACGGCAACTCCAAACAGATTTTTCATGGAAACCCCTACACGATAACCGGCCCAGGATATTTATACCTGTGCTCACCCCGTTGGGCACACCGTTTATAAGGCCCCGCGGCATCATCATGCATGGACGGATGGTGGAACCACGCCGCCCGCATTGACCTGTCCACGGGAAACGTTACCCGCCACGCCATCGACGAAACCATCTACCACGACTACCTGGGAGGGCGCGGCCTTGGTGCCCGGCTGCTCATCGACGAGATAGCCCCGACGGCGGACGCCCTCACGGAAAACGCGCTCATCTTCGCCGCCGGCCCGCTCACCGGCACCACCGTGCCCACCGCCGGCCGCTTCTCCGCCACCGCAAAATCCCCGCTCACCGGTACCATATGCGACGCAAACGTCGGCGGCTCCCTCGGCCAGGCGTTCAAAAAAACCGGGCTGGACGCCCTCATCATAACCGGACGAGCGCCGGAGCCCTCGGTCATCAGCATCAAAGACGGCGACGTCACCGTCAGAGCAACAGACCTCTGGGGGGCCACCACCACGGACGCCTGCAGCGCGCTCCCCGGACGAACGGCGGCCATCGGCCCCGCCGGGGAACACCTGGTGCGATATGCATGCATCGTCACCGACCGGCACCGCGTGTTCGGCCGCGGCGGCCTGGGCGCCGTCATGGGCAGCAAACACCTCAAGGCCGTCACCGTGCAGGGCGACAGCGACGTTCCGGTGACCGACCGCGAGCGCCTCAAAGAATACGTGAAAAAGGCCGGGGTCAAGCTGTCGTCATCTCCGGTCACCTCCCGGGGGCTCCGGCAGTTCGGCACCCCCATCTTGGTCAACCTCATCAACTGGCTGGGCATGCTCCCCGCGCACAACTTTCAGCAGCCCGCCGACGAGCGGGCCGACAATCTCTCCGGCGAAACCATGGCCGACAGCATCGTCCAGGGCCACGAGGGATGCTACGCCTGCCCTATCCGCTGCGGTCTCCGCACCGCGGTCGGCGAAGGCGACGGGCGGGAGCAGGGCAAGGGACCAGAATACGAGAGCACGTGGGCGCTGGGCCCCAACCTCGGCATCTACAATCTCGAGGCGGTCACCCGGGCCAACTACCGGTGCAACGAGCTCGGCCTGGACACCATATCAACCGGGGGCACGCTCGCCGCCGGGATGGAACTGCGGCAGCACGGCACACGGGATGACATGCCAGAGTTTGGCGACGCCGCAGCCCTGGCATCCATCGACGACATCGCCCACCGGCGGGGTGTCGGCGACCAACTGGCAGAGGGCTCCGCCCGGCTGTGCCAGGCCCACGGCTGCAGCGTTTCCATGACGGTAAAAGGCATGGAGCTGCCCGCCTACGACCCCCGCGGTGCCGCAGGACAGGCGCTCTCGTTCGCCACCTCCAACCGGGGCGGCTGCCACCTGCGCGGCTACATGATCGGCGAAGAAATATTCGGGGTGCCCAAGCTCTTCGACCGCTTCAAAACCGGCGGCAAACCAGAGGTGGTCAGGCGCTCCCAGGAACGAAACGCATATCTCGACTCGCTCATCCTCTGCAAGTTCACCTCCTTCGCCCTGGACGAACCGTTCTACCCCCGGTTCCTGGAAGCCGTCACCGGCCGCACGTACAGCGTATCAGACCTGCATACCATCGGCCGGCGGATATACACGCTGGAGCGGGAGTTCAACACGGCCGCCGGCTTCACCCGGGACGACGACCACCTGCCGGAGCGGTTCTCCGAGCCACTTGAGACGGGGGCATCAGCCGGGCACACCTTCGACATGGACGCCATGCTCGACGCCTACTACGCAGCGATGGGCTGGAATACGGAAGGGCAACCAACCGATGAGACGCTCGAAAAGCTCGATGTTCCCCGGCTGCACGAGGCTACCAGTCCTGCTCCTCCAGGGTGTCGCCGCCCATGGTTTCCACGAGATAGATGATGTGGCAGATGCTCTCCACCACGGTCACCCAGTTGTAGGCCTCCTCCAGATTTTCACCGTGGGCAAACGTGCCATGCCCCTTCAAAATAGCTGCATTGTGACGCTGCAGCAACTCCGGCAATCGTTGCTCCACCTCGGCTGAGCCAATCGAGTCGGCCACGTCCAGCACGGGCACCTTTTTGAGATGGTAGCGCCCCTCGTCGTCGATGGGCACGATGTCATCCCGGACCAGCGACAGCGCAATGGCATACGGCGTATGCGCGTGCACGACGGCCAGCGCCTCCGTCCCCTGGTAGATGGCGCGGTGGACGCCCACCTCGGTCGACGCGATGATGACCCCGCTGTCATCTGCTGCAACGCCGGTTTCCACGACGTCCTGCTCGCGGAGATAACCCATCATGGCGCCCCGCCGCTTGATAAACATCCGGTCGCCGCGCCGGACGCTCATGTTACCGCTGTGCGACGACAGGTTCAGGCCGCGCTGCTCCAGCCTGGCGCCGTAGCGCTGCATCTCCTCCACGATTTCGGGGTCCATGGTGATGCAAAAGCCGCCGCGGGATATAAAACGTTTGTCGCTACGCCCGCTCCAGGTCGTCGCCGCCCATGAACACCTTTTGCACCGCCGCGTAGATGTCGTCCATGCCCTCCAGCGTTTCATTGGACACGGGGATGAGGTCGGTATGAGCCTCCATTTCCTTGATGACGGCCATCATGCCCTCGCTGAGCTGGTAGTAGAGCGACAGCGAGTCAACCATCACCGCCTCGTAGAGCTTCTCGGGCCGTTCCCCCCATTCCAGTATCATGTCCAGCGCCTCCGGCTCGACGATGTCCCGCTTGCTCAGCACGTTGACCAGCGGCACCGGGATGCGGAACTGGGTGATGGCGGACAGCATCAGCTGGGACACGAAGCTCGTCGGCGTGGTCGCCAGCGACGGGTCGATGACAAACGACAGCATCGCCCGCTCCCTGGACAGCTGGTCGACGATAACCCGGCCGGTGCGACGGAACACGAACAGCTCCAGCTGCCCCGGGGTGTCCAGCAGCACGTAGTCGCTCCGAAATTCGCTGATGCGTCGTTCCACCTCGCCGGCGTTCAGGGCCACCTCGTCGGCGCAGACCACCTGCGCCCCGTTGGGCCCGAGACCGTATTCCTGCATGACCTCCTGCAGCGAAATCCATTCCCGCACGTCGACATCCGGGGTATACGGCAGCTCGTCCACGCCCGGGTCCAGGTTCACGGTGACGGCGTCGAACTGCTGGCGGAGACACCAGTCCTGCAGCGCGGCGGTCATGCTGCTCTTACCCGAGCCCGCGGTGCCCACCATGTAGATAAAAATCATGCTAGCTCCTGAGGCGCCGCATGTGCGCCATCCGTTTGTCTACCAGGGCCTGCTTCCCGATGTCATGCCGGATGAACAGATGGTCGCCCTGTACGTGGTGGAGGCACTGCTCGCAGATGGCCTCCGCCTCGGCTATCTCGTCGGCGACGCCCAGCACGGCCAGGGAGCGCGACGTGGTGGTGTAGATGCCGCCGTCCCGCTCGTCCACGGACGCATAGAACAGGGTGCCGCCCGTTTCGCCGATTTGTTCTTCGTTGACGGTAACGAGGTGTCCGCCGTTGGGGCTATGGCCGTAGCCCTCGGGGACCACGTACTTGCAGACGGTGCTGGCCTGCCGCATGTCGAGCTGTTCGCCGCCCAGGCCTCCCTCCACCATGGCCATGTTGAGCTCCACGAAATCGGTCTTGATGAGCGGGATGATGTTCATCGCCTCCGGGTCACCCCACCGGGCGTTTATCTCGATGACCTTGGGGCCGTCCCGGGTCAGCATGAACTGGCCGTAGATGACCCCGTGGTAGGGCCGCCCCTCACGGCGCAGGGCCTCCACGATGTGCTGCAGGATGCCCACCGCCTCCTCGTAGTCGCTGCCGTTCATGAAGGGGAGCATGCCGCTCGCATGGCTGTATGAGCCCATCCCGCCCGTGTTGGGTCCCTCGTCGTTGGGCAGCAGCCGCTTGTGGTCCTGCACCGCCGGCGTCGGCAGGATGGTGGTGCCGTCGCAGAACGCCTGCACGGTGAACTCCTCGCCGACCGCTCGCTGCTCGATGAGCACCCGGGATATGCCGCCGATTTTTTCGTCTATCACCTTCGTGGCATAGCCAACGGCATCGTCGACGCTGTTTAGATGGTCGCCTGCCACCTTGACGCCCTTGCCGCCGGTCAGGCCGACGGGTTTCACGGCGACCGCGCCGCACTGCCGCTCGATGAACTCCTCTGCTTCACCGGGATCGGAGAACGCCCTCGCCTCGAGCGAGCCGGGAATGTCGTACCGGTCCATCAGGCTCCGCATGTACTCCTTGTCGGTTTCTATTTCCGCGGCCTCCTTCGTGGGCGATGCCACCGCAATGCTGGCATCCTTCAGCGCGTTGGTCACCCCGGCCTCCTCGGGGGCCTCGGGGCCGACGATGGCCAGGTCGACGTCCTGCCCGGTGGCGTAGTCGACGACCGCTTCGACGTTGGTTTCCTTTTCCAGACGGTAATCGTCGGCCAGCCGCTTGATGCCCGGATTAGCGTTTTTCATCACCACGAAAAGAGAATGGCCGGAACGGACGACACCCATGCAGATGGCATGCTCACGAGCGCCGCCGCCGATGACAAGCACGTTCATACGCCAATATGTTCGATAGATACTTAAATGTTGATGCCACGCCGGAGCAGCAGGGCCAGCATCGCGCCGGCCACGGCGAGCAGCAGGCCGAAGCCCGGGGTGTCATCGCCGCCCGTGGAGATGCCGCCGTCCTCCGTGAGATAGATGGTGCTGTCCCCGGAGCAGAAAAAGGAGCGGGCTGTGCCGTTGCACGCCACCTGTACCTCGTTGTCGCCGCCCTGTCTGAATGGCGCTGTAAAAGTTTCCTCGTCGGCTATATCGGCGGTGATTGTTTTCCAGTTGTTCACGGTGACGGTCACGTTTGCCGTGCCGTCGCGCTCGTTTACCACGGTGATACGCCGCTCTGTTTCGCTGATGCCGCCGGAGCTGCCGACGCGCACGATGTGCCGGGTGCTGTTGGTGAGGCCGTCCCAGTTTTCGGTGGTCAGCGTGACGGTGTAGTAGCCGTCCGAGGTGTATGTGTGGCTGGCGTTGCTCCGGCGGAATAGCTCGGCGTCTATGACACCGTTGCCGGTGTAATCCCATCGGTAGTATCTGATGTAGCCGTCGGGGTCATACGATGTGCTGGCGTTGAACTGGTAGGTGTCCGAGCTGTTTACCGGCGAGAGCGTAAACCGGGGCACCGGCTTCTGGAAGGATGCGACCACGCTGACCTGTTTGATGTAGGTGTCCGCGGCGCCGGGCGGGCCGTCCTGGTCGACGGCCATCAGTTTCACCCGGTAGATGCCGGGTTCGTTGAACGTATGATATGTTTTTGCTGACTGCCGGATGGCGTCGTAGCTGCCGTCGTTGTTCCAGTCCCAGTAGTACTTGTCGACCCGTCCGTAGTAGCTCTGCGACTGGCTGGCGTCGAACAGCACCGCCTGGCCGGCGAGCATGTTGCCGTATATCATCTCGTTTTCGTCGTCGAGCATGTAGACGGCCTTCCCCTGGTCGTCTTTCACCCAGAACTTCGCGTCGACGTAGGCGTCGGCCACCGGCGCGGCTATGAAGAGGCAGATGCAGGCAGCCATAGCCGCGAGCAGAACCCGTTGTTTCATCTGGAGGCATAACCGCGGGTGCTTTATTATTTTTATGTCGGTCTATCTCCTGCCGAGCAGCCCCGTTGACAGCAGGTGGCAGATGAGCCGTCTGCCGGATGCGTGGAGCAGCCCGTGGTGTTTCCAGTGGCATTTCTGGGTGAACAGTCGCCTGGTGTAGTCCTCGCACAGCAGGCACGTCTTCATGTCCACGGTGTCCTGATGCTTCGGGCACCAGACCTCCCGATGCGTGTTTCCCATCCCGCTCATGAACATGTGTGTTCAATCACCGCCATGTTTATAAAGAACCACCGGGGTGTCCCCGTAATATTTAATCTTTGTGTTTTTCATCTGCCCGGCCAGCCACAGGAGAAAGGTTATTAATCGATGGCGGTTTGCAAGCATACATGGCAGCGGTCATCGAAACCCATGGGCTCACCAGGCGCTACGGCGACCTCACCGCCGTCGACGGTATCTCTCTGTCCATCGGCGAAGGCGAGCTCTACGGGCTGCTGGGCCCCAACGGCTCCGGCAAGACCACGTCCATCAAGATGCTGACCGGCCAGCTGCAGCCCACATCGGGCACTGCATCGGTTGCCGGCGTCGACCCCGCGCGGCATCCATTGCAGGTCAAGCAGGCGGTGGGCATCATCCCCGAGCAGGAGACCCCGCCCAGCTTTCTCACCGCCGAGGAATACCTGCAGTTCGTGGCCGCCATCCGGGGCATCAAAGATGCTGCCGGGCGCATCGACACCTGGTTTTCCCGCCTCGACTTTGCCGGCCAGCGGGACGTGCTCTGCAAGGACCTGTCGCGGGGAACGCGCCAGAAGCTGATGTTCGCCCAGGCGTTTCTCCACCGGCCGGCCATCGCGTTCGTCGACGAGCCGCTCATCAACCTTGACCCCGTCATCCAGCGGACCGTCAAAGATTTCATGCTGGACTACGTCGCCCGGGATGGCACCATCTTTCTCTGCACCCACGTGCTGGACATCGCCGAGGAAATCTGCACCCGGGTGGGCATCATCCACCACGGCAGCATTCTCAGCGACTTCTCCATGGACGAGGCCACCGCCGGCGGGCAGCGGCTGGAACCGGTGTTTCTCGAAGCGGCCGGCGGGGCGTAACCATGCAGACGGTCTTCACGGCCATGGTCCTGGAGGAATGGCGCATGCACGCCTCTCTGTTCGGCGGCCGGATGTTCGCCCTGTTTCCGCTCATGCTGGCCGGTATTGCCGCCGTGGGCACCGTCTTCGCCTCCGTTCTCGTCGAGGTCATCGACCCATACACCGTGGCGTTCATCGCCCATTATTCGCTGCTGCTGTTCGGGGTCAGCGTCGGCGCCTTCGGGCTGCTGGGCCGGGAGATCATGAACCGGCGCTTCGGCCAGGCCAGCCTCATCGCGTACAGCGCCCGGAGCCTGCCCGTGTCCGAGCGGCAGGTCATGGCCGCCTTCTACCTCAAGGACGTGCTCTACTACATGCTCCTCTGGATTTTTCCCCTGCTGGCGGGCATGGCCCTGGTCGCCCCGTTGCTGTCGTATGGCGCCGCGGTTCCCCGGCTGCTGGTGTCGCTCCCGCTGGCCTTCCTCGTCGGATTGGCCGCGGTGTTTTTCCTGTCCACCGTCTACGTCCATTCAAAGACGCTGCTGGCTGTCACGCTTGCCGGAGGCGCCATCGCCGGAGTGCTGCTGTCCCGGTATCTGGATATAGCGCCGGCGGCGCTGCTCCCCCCGTTCACGTTTTTTCTGCATCCGTCGCTGTTCTCGCTGGCCCTGTCAGCCTGCGTCATCCTGGCGTGCTCCGCGGTGTCGATTGTCTTCCTCGAAGTGGACTACCCGACGAGGGAGCGCCGCTACGCCACAACGTTGCCCTCGCTGGCCGCCCGGCTGCCCGTCCCGCATCGCTGGCTGGTGGCCAAGGACCTGCTTGATTTCACCCGGAGCGAGGGCGGCCTGGGCAAAATCGTGTTCGGGTTCGGGCTGCCCGTGGCCATGGTCTGGCTGCTGTTCTACGTCCTGGCGGAGTTCATTCCCATGCTCGCGTTTCTGCCCGTCTTCGCGCTCTTCCTGGGCATCATCGCCTCCTCGCTGTACAACTGGCTGACCGAGTTTGACACGCTGGCCGGCTACGCGTTCCTGCCGGTATCCGTGGGCACCGTGATACGGGGGAAGATAACGAGCTATCTCCTGCTCACCGTCATCCCCCTCGGCGTGCTGCTGGCCGCCGCCGTGGTGTCAGACCAGATTGGGCTGCTTATCCCCGCCATGTGCGCGTTTTTCGGCATGTCTCTGTACGCGCTGGCCGCCACCGTGTACCTGATGGGCCTGCATCCCACGGTGCTGATATACAACGCGAAGCTGTTCGCCCTGTACACGGCGATGACCGCGCCGGTGGCCGTCCTGCTGCTCTTCCTGGCGGCGCTGCATCCCTGGCTGCTCTGCACCGCGCTGCTGCTCGTCCCGTTTGCCTGGTACATCCTCCGGCATGCCATGCGGCGGTGGAACCGATGGCGGGTGCCCGACCTCTAGCACCACAGTTTTCAAATAACCGGGGGGCAATGTACATGTATGAAGCGAGCGCACGTCTGGATATCGGGCCGGGTGCAGGGCGTCTGGTACCGCGCCAACACCCGGAAGCAGGCCGAGCAACGCAGCCTTGCCGGATGGGTGCGCAACCTGCCGGACGGCCGCGTGGAAGCCGTCTTCGAAGGCCCCGAAAAAGAGATAGAGGACATGATACAGTGGTGCCATACCGGCTCCCCGATGGCCCATGTCGACGGCGTCGAGGTCGAATGGGAGGACCCGGACGGGCTCGACGGCTTCCACATCAAACGCTGACCACGTCCAATCCGTTGTCCTCCAGCAAGGGCCGGAACCGCTCGCCCTTTTCGCCGTGCAGAAACGCCATGCTCGCGCCAGGCGATGCATCGACGGCGGCCTGCACCATGCCTGCGTCGATGTGCGGGAGCTGGTAGTCCGGAATCATATGGCCGAAGGCCACGTCGTCATCCAGGGCCAGATCGGTGAAGCGCGGCGCGTAATGTCCGCCGCCCAGGCCAATGGCCGTCACCACATGCTCTTTGTTCAGGGAGCGCAGCGCCCTGGCGATAACCCGGCAGGCCTCCATGTCCCGCCATTCCTTTTCGGTGCTCCCGGTTTCGACGAAAAACGTCGGCGTGGAGAGAAACGGCCCGTGGTGGGTGACCTCGTAGCAGACGTCGTAGTCGAGCGCCGCCGCGCCGTCGTACAGCCCCAGCAGGGCGCTGTGCATCAGCCCGGGTGCTGCAGATACGAGCGTTTCATCCCGGCCGCCGTAGTCGGCCCCGCGGTAGTTACCGATGGGATGCACCGACAACGTTTTCCGCCCCGACCGGGAGCGATGCCGCGATGCGAACACCACCGCGTCGGGCTGCGCCGCACGGTCTGACAGTTCCCCGTCGATGCCGTCATGGTAGAGATGCATGTCGTCGATATGGTACAGGAGCAGATCGCCGCATCGCAGCCCATCGCCATATGGCTGCCAGGAGCCCTGTTCCTCGAGCGCCCGGCCGATGTTCACGCTGGCCGTGTCCTCCCGGCAGACCACGACGGCTATCATGAAAACCTTATGTAGGGCCCGGTATTTAGGTGTTGATGCTGCACAACGGGAGCGACCGGGAGCTCGACCGTTTCATCAAAAAACTCGAGCAGCAGGCCCTGGAAACAGCGGAGGAACGCCACCCCATCTACGTCAGGGCGGGCGTCAAAGACGCGTCGCTCATCCTCGACGTCGGCTGCGGCTCGGGCGCCGTCACCAAGGACCTGGCGGCGCATACCACGGGTACCGTCATCGCGCTCGACGAATCCCTGGACATGGTGGACACCGCCCGGGAGCTGCTCATGGACGCGGAAAACGTGGTGCTCTGCGCGGGCGACGCCCACCGGCTGCCCTTCGCCGACGGCTGCTTTGATGTGGCG
>CAZQNC010000042.1:0-10788 GCA_964594625.1 uncultured Thermoplasmatales archaeon
AGCTCCTCCGCTCGTTGCTGCTCGGTGGCTTCCACGTAGACCCGGATGATCGGCTCGGTGCCCGACGGGCGGACCAGGACCCAGGCGTCGTCGAACACGACCTTGGCGCCATCCGTGGTGTCCACCTCATGCTCCTCGCCGTCGATAAAGGCCTGCATGACCTCCCGTTTGCGTTTGCTGGCGCAGTCCACCTTGGTTTTCACCAGCGCGTAGTCGGGGACCGCGGCCGCCAATGACGACAGTGGCATGTCGCGCAGCGCCATGATTTCGAGGAGCGCTGCAGTGGCCATCCCGCCGTCCCGGCAGTACTGGTGGCCGGGGAAGATGAGGCCGCCGTTTTCTTCGCCGCCGAAGGTCGCATCTGTTTCTATCATCCGGCGGGCTACGATGGGGGAGCCCACCTTCGTATAGCGGACGGTGCCGCCCTTTGCTTCGACCAGGTCGGCCACGCAGCTCGACGTGGACACCGGCGTGACCACCGTGCCGCCGGCCTGCTCGATGGCGTGCGCCGCGGTGACGGCCAGCGTCTTGTCGCCCGAGATGTAGCAGCCGGTTTCGTCGACGAAGATAGCCCGGTCCGCATCGCCGTCGTAGGCAACGCCGAGGTCCGCGTCGCTGTTCTTCATGAGGCTGATGAGGTCTCCGAGGTTTTCCTCAACGGGTTCGGCGTTGCGCCCGGGAAAGGTGCCGTCGGGCTGCGCGTTGAGCGTCACCACCCGGCAGCCGAGCTGCCGGAGCATGTAGGGATAGGCCACGCAGCCGGCGCCGTTGCCGCAGTCGGCGACCACGGTGAACTGCCGCTCTGCGATAGCCGCCACGTCGACCATCGCGGCGACGCCCTCCAGGTAGCCGCCGATAGCCGCCACCGACTGCACCACGCCGACGTCGTGCCAGGCGCTGGCCGTCCAGGTCTCGTTGAAATAGATGTCCTCTATCTGTTCCTCCGCTGCTGCACCGAGCTCGGTGCCGTCACCGGCGACGACCTTGATGCCGTTGAACTCCGGCGGATTGTGCGACGCGGTGATGATGACGCCCGCCGCCAGGTCATGCTGCCGGACGTAGTACTGCAATACCGGCGAGGGCACCAGGCCGGCATCGTAGACGTCGCAGCCGGTGGACGTCACGCCGGCGACCACGGCCTGCTTCAGCATCTCGTTGGACGTCCGGGTGTCCGTGCCGATGGCCACGTCGCCGTCAAAATGGGTGCCGATGGCCCGGCCGAGGTTGAGCGCCAGCTCCACGGTCATGCCGTCGTTGGTGACGCCGCGTACGCCGTTGGTTCCGAATAAGCGGGGCATGGTCTCGTATCGCCCCTGGTTATAAAAATTTAGTTGTCTTTCAGGGGGTTGCCAATCTGTTTATCCGGGTATCCAGGGGGCTTCGG
Source organism: uncultured Thermoplasmatales archaeon (assembly GCA_964594625.1). Lineage (GTDB taxonomy): Archaea > Thermoplasmatota > E2 > UBA202 > DSCA01 > CAZESS01. Next base: position 1,385 of record CAZQNC010000042.1, read on the forward strand.
CCGGGTCCATACGGCGGTGTCGACAACGCGGGCGTCTGCTTCGACATCCTCGCCGTCGCCCACCACGGCGTTGCGCACCGTGGCCCCGTCGCCGATACGGCATCCCTCGCCGATGACGCAGGTGTGCAGCGACGCGTTGCGGCCGATGTCAACGTCGTCGTAGACAACGCATCGGTCCAGCTCTGCCCCTGACGCGATGTCCACGTTGCCGCCCACGCAGCTTTTATTCAGCCTGCCGTCGACAGATGAGCCGGGCCCCATGTAGTAGGGCATGTTTTTTTGCTCCAGCAGCGTGACGTTCACCTCGATGTAGCTGCTCGGCCGGCCGACGTCTATCCAGAAGCCGTCGAACCGGTAGCCGTAAAAGGGTCTGCCGCCGGCGATGAGCTCGGGGAAGATGTCGTTCTCCATGGACACCATCTCTCCCGGGGGGATGTAGTCCAGCACCTCGGGCTCAAGGCAGTACGCGCCGGCGTTGATGAGATTGGAGGGTGCCTCCTCCGGCCGGGGTTTCTCCACGAAACTGGTGATGCGGCCGTCGGGCTGGACGTCGGCGACTCCAAAAGCCGTGACGTCGTCGACCGGCCACAGGGAAATCGTAGCCGTCGCCTCCTTCTCCCGATGAAAATCGATGAAGCGCCCGAAGTCAAGCGACGAAATGATGTCGCTGTTCAGCACCAGGAAGGTGTCGTCGATGTACTCCTCTGCATACCTGGTGGCCCCGCCGGTTCCCAGCGGCTCCGGCTCCTCGTTGATGACAATGTCCCGGCCGATACCGTCAAAATACGCCTGTATCTGCTCCGTCCGATAGTTCGTTGCCAGGATGACTTCAGTGTCGGGAGGCAGCTGGTCCATCAGATGATGTATCATCGGCTTCCCCAGGATGGGCAGCATGGGCTTCGCCCGGGTATACGTCAGCGGCGCCAGCCGGGTGCCAAACCCGCCGGCGAGCACGATTGCCTGCATGGACGGGAAAGCCGCGCCCCGCTTAAAAAGTTGTCCCCGCAGCGGGACAAATGGAAAAATATATCTAAAACGGATATGTTACAGCCTCATGCGGCACAAACTGTTCACCGGCATCATACTGCTGACCATCTGCATGGGCCTGCTCTCCATGCAGGCAGCGGCGCAGGATGACACCGGCGACGAATGGGACTGGGAATGGTTTGGCTTCGCCGGCCTCGGCGTGTTCATATGCTTCATTCCCGTCGTAGCGGTCATCATCGCCATCGCCATCGGCGTCTGGATGTACCGCGACGCAGAGCGACGCGGCGAAAACGGCGCCCTCTGGCTCATCATCGGCCTCGTCGGCGGCATCATCGGCCTCATCATATGGCTCATCGTCCGCCCCGACGTCGGCGCCAAAAAGAAGCGCAAGCAGCCCGGCGAACGTCACTGCCCGTCATGCGGCCGAGCCATCCCCTTCGACGCAAAGGTCTGCCCCTACTGCGGCACAACCTTCGAGTAGCCAACCTTTTTAAATACCGGGGCATTTGCCCTCCAGCATGAGCCAGCTCACCCTGGACAGCGACACCGTTCTCGAAGCAGCACGCAGCCTTGCAGCCCGGCCGCTCTGCGACCACTGCCTGGGGCGGCAGTTCGCACAGGTTGAGCACGGCCACACCAACAGGGAGCGCGGCCAGCGTCTTCGCAGGGCGCTTGACCTGCCGCCGGTGTCTTCGGAGGAATGCTGGCTCTGCGACGGCCTGATGGACGACATCCCGCTGTTCGCCGAGCTCGTCATGGAGCAGCTTGCACCTTACGAATATGACACCTTCCTGGTGGGCAGCCGCATCGACGGCGACAGAGAGCGCCGTGAGGCCCGGCTGGAGCAGGCAACCGGGCACGGGGAGCCGATGAAACGGGAGGTCAACCGCGAGGTCGGCAAGCTCGTGGAAGACGAGACCGGCAGACAGGCGGCGTTCGAAAAACCCGACGTCACGGCCATCGTTGATACACGGTTCAACCACGTCGAGCTCGACGTCCGCCCGTTGTTCATCCGCGGCCGCTACCGGAAGCTGGAGCGAGGCATCCCGCAGACCAAGTGGTATTGCCGAAAATGCCACGGTGCCGGCTGCGACTACTGCAACGGACGCGGCAAAATGTACGAGGACTCCGTCGAGGAGCTTGTCGCCCACGAGGTCATGGCCGCAACCGGAGGCAGCGACGAATCATTCCACGGCGCCGGCCGGGAGGACATCGACGTCCGCATGCTGGGCACCGGCCGCCCCTTCATCCTCGAAATCAAGGAGCCACGGCGCCGGCATCTCGACCTCGAGCAGCTGGAACAGGATGTCAACGCCTTTGCCGGCGGGCGGGTGGCGGTGTCCGGCCTCCGCCCGGCATCACGTGACGAGATAGCGGCGATAAAGGAGGCGGCATGGAGCAAGACATACCGGGCCGCGATATCCACGGCCGAGAGGGGAAAAATTAATGAAGCAGTGAGTGCATTACGGGGTACATATATAAATCAACGAACGCCATCTCGCGTAGCTCATAGAAGGGCCGACAGGGTGCGAAAGCGAAAAATACTGGACATGGCCGTGGAGCAGCAGAACGCCCACGAGGCGACATTGCTCATAACGGCGGAGTCAGGCACCTACATCAAGGAGATGCTCACCGGAGACAACGGGCGCACCCGGCCCTCGTTCAGCGAGCTGGCGGACACCGCCGTAGACGTTAAAAAACTCGACGTCATAGGCATAGGTGATACCAATGGCGAAAAGATCCAAAGGAACAAGAAGTAAGACACGACACGTCTTCAGAAAGAAACCCCGGGAACGCGGCCTCAGCCCCATCACCCGGGCCCTGCAGCAGTTCGAAGAAGGAGACCGGGTATCGGTCGTGATAGACCCATCCATACAAAAGGGAATGCCCCACCGCCGCTTCCACGGCAAAACAGGCTACGTGACCGGCCGGCAGGGCAACTCCTACATCGTTGACGTACGGCAGGGCAACGCCGTCAAGACCGTTATCGCGCGGCCCGAACATCTGCGAAAGGAATAACATGAAAATCATATCTCTGGCAGAGGTAAAAAACAAGCTGAGCAGCATCAGCACCGAGCGAGAGGAGCTCACCCGGGGGCAGGTCATAGCGCTGGACCACAGCGAACACGTGGTCAAGCTGTCGGCCACCAAGACCCTCGAGCTCATCCGCGACCTGAAGGAGCTTGAACGCGTCAACAAAAAACAGGCCTACAAGATAGCTGATACGCTGCCGGAGACCGAAGACGAAATCATGGCTCTTTTTACGAAGGAAACATTTGTCCCCTCGAAGGAGGAGCGGCAGCGCATTCTCGACATCGTCTGGGAATATCTCTAGAGGGAAACATGGAAGATTACGTTTACATCTTGGACTATCTGGCTGCCGGAAAGCCCGGTCACCGTCGGGAGTCCATCGCGTACGGCGTCGGCGCCAGCCAGTTCACGCTGCTGGAGCTGCTGCCCAAACGTGATGTCCCGCTGACCATCGGTGAATGCGTCTACGTGGGTAAGGACAAGGACAAGCGGGAGAAAATCGCCAAGGTCAAGGGCCGCGTCACCTACGAGGAGCTCACGGCGGCCGCCCACGGCGAGCTGCTGTACATCATCATGGATATCGTCAACGACAACGAGGAACGGTTCGTGAAATTTTACAACGAATGCCCCTCCATCTCCACCCGGTATCACGCCCTGGAGCTGCTTCCAGGTCTGGGCAAAAAAACCATGCGGGAGATCGTCAACGAGCGCCGGAAACAGCCGTTCGAGAGCTTCGAGGACATCTCTGACCGGGTCAACCATCTGACGCATCCGGAGAAGCTGGTCGCCAAGCGCGTGGAGGAGGAGCTCCACAACCCGGACCAGAAATACCGTCTTTTCACCCGGCCGCCGCTGAAAAAATAGCATGCGCCGCGGCCAGCATTTTTTGGTCGACGACCGCGTCGCGAAACGGCAGGTCGGCTACACATCGCTTACCAGGGATGACGTGGTGCTGGAAATCGGCGCGGGCAAGGGAGCCCTCACCCGGCATCTGGCGGCTGCCGCCGGTCATGTTATCGCCATCGAGATCGATGCAGCACTGGCCGCCGGATTGGAGGGCATGGACAACGTCGAGCTGCTGCGCCGTGACGCCCTGGCGGTTGACTTCGACGCCTATGAATTTACCAAGGTGGTCGCCAATCTTCCCTACCAGATTTCGTCGCCCGTGACCTTCAAGCTGCTGGAACAGGAGTTTGAGCTGGGCGTGCTCATGTACCAGAAAGAGTTCGCGGAGCGCCTGGTGGCGGCGCCGGGCAGCGACGACTATTCCCGTCTCTCGGTGATGGCACAGTATGCGGCCGACTGGGAGCTGCTGGAAACCGTCTCGCCGGGAGCGTTTTATCCCCGTCCGCGGGTTCGCTCCGCTATTGTCCGGATGACCCCGCGGGAGCCATTGTTTTCCGTCATAGACGAGGCGGTGTTCGCCGACGTGGTCAGAGCCCTGTTTTCCCACCGGCGTAAAAAGATACGCAACGGATTGCTGGCCGCCGGCCTGGTGTCACGGGACCAGCTCCCCGGGGTGCCATACGTGCACCGGCGGGCCGAGGACCTGCTGCCCGCGCAGCTCGGGGCGGTCAGCGACGCCGTCGCCATACTACTCCGGGAGGAACGATGAAACACCGCGTCAAGCGCATCTTTGCCCGTGCAGATAACGAGCCTGATGCCATCGTCATCATGAACGGCGCCGTCGCCGACGCAACGTTTTTCTATGTCACCGGCTACCGGAACGGCCTGTTCGAGCAGTCGGCCGCCATCCTGTATCCGGACGACGGGCTGGAGGTCATCTGCCCGGAGCTGGAGGCCACGGCTGCCGGTCCGGACGCGCACGTCTACCATGACCGGGAGGAAAAACGTGCCCTGTTCGAAGACCTGCTGGCCGCGGACACCATCGGGGTCAACGCACCATCGGTATCCTACCGGGACGCCACCTGGCTGCGGGAGGTCTGCGGTGATGCATCCCTCGTAGACATCTCATCCGCCGTCAGGCAGGCCAGGATGGTGAAAGACACCCGGGAGATACAGGCCATACGGCGGGCCTGCGATATCGCGGCCGACGTCGCCCGGCAGCTGCCCGCCTGGCTGGACGACATGGTGACCGAAAGCCAGATGCTGGCCGAGATACAGTATGCCATGGCACAGCAGGGAGCAACGCCGTCGTTTCCGCCCATCGTTGCCTTCGGGGAGCATTCGGCGCTCCCGCATTACACCACCGGCCAGGCGGCGCGTGCATGGCCGGCTCTGGTTGACTTCGGCGCCCGCTATCACCGCTACTGCTCGGATATCACGCGCACCTTTGTCCGTGGCAGGGCGCAGGAAGACGTGCATGAGACGGTGCAGCAGGGCCAGCAGCTGGCATTGGACATGATGGAACCCGGGGTGAGCGCCCGGGATGTCCATATGGCGGTCAACGATTTTTTCACCGGGGAGGGCTATCCGTCGCTGCCCCACGGCCTGGGTCATTCGCTGGGCCTGGAGGTCCACGATGGGATGTCGATGGGCAGGGAAAGCGACCTGGTGCTTGAGGAGGGCATGGTGGTCACGGTGGAGCCCGGCATCTACCTGGCCGACAGGTGGGGCGTCCGGGTTGAGGACGACGTGCTCGTCACCAGCGGCGGCGTCGACGTGTTGACGAGATAGATGCTGCAGCATGCCCGATTTTTTCTCCTATAGATTTATAAATAGAAAAAAACAGCGTTGTTTAAATAGTGAATCGAAATATATGGGTGGAGGGAACCAAATGCCGCTACAACCAAGCAAGGCAGAAATGAAAAAAACGATAGCCGTGGCCATCGGCGGAGCCTTCGGCTTCATCATAGCCCTGATATGGCGAGATGTCATCATCGGCCTGATGAACATGGCAGGACTCAACGTCGACAACTTCGAGGATGCAGCCGGCGCTGGCCTGGCCATCGTCGTCGCCATCGTCATAACGCTGATCTGCGTCCTCGGCATCTACTACATCTCCCGCTGGGGCGACGTAGAAGAATAACGGCACATCTGTCTCTTTTCCTCTTTTATTTTCAATACCCCCAAAAATGACCGAAGGATGCCCTCCCCGTCTGCTCCGCATGCTGCTCCTGCTGTTCGTTGTCTTATCTGCATGTAGCGTCATCGCCGTCGTACTGGACATGCTGCTCCTTGGCATAGCGCTTCTCGTCGCCGGCCTCGTGTTCCTCGCCGTGCTGGTCGCCTGCCTACTCGTCCCGCTTTTCACGCGGCTGCTGTGACGCTGTGACAGCTGCACTGTCCCATGACGGGGAACCGTTTTTCTGGTAACATCACCGTGTGGCGGAAGGAAACAAAAAATGTAAAAAGAAGGGAAAAAGGGGAAAGGATGGTGTGGGGTTTACTCGTAGCCGCCTATCTTCAGGCTGGGGTCGCCGAGCAGGGCCCACTCCTCGACGGTCTTCGCATCGATCTTGTCTTCCATGGGCGGGAACTTGTTGACGTAGTGCTGCAGCGCGGTGCCGTGCACCTCGCCGAGGATGTCGCTGGTACCGTTGCTGTATATCTTGAAGAACTCGCTGTCGATGAAGCCGCCGTAGAACTGCGTCGCGTCGGGAATGCCGTCCTCGTTGTTGTCGCCGATGGCCCCGTAGCCCAGGCCGGTGCTGCCGATGGTCGCGATGGAACCCTTGTCGAACCCGCGGGCCAGCCACCAGCTCCAGCTTTCCGGCGGTATTTCGCCCTTGTACAGGTATTCCTGCCAGTGGCTGTAGCCCTCGTATATCTTCAGCAGGTTGAGCATGCTGACGTTGAACTGGCTGTTGTGGCAGCCGCCGACCACGCAGACCGGGTACATGCCGTCGTTGGTCAGCTTCGTCATGTCCTGCAGCCGCAGTCCGTCAATCCATGTTTCGCTGTCGTTGGGTGGATGGGTTGCCCATCCCATCGGGTTGCCGTGCCCCTCGAAGCTCAGGAGACCGCATCCCTCGCTGATGGCGTTGACCACATCCTCCGGCCCGGTCAACGTGCCGTCAGAGGTGTACAGTGTGGTGCTGTCGAACCCGGCTGGCTCGACGAAGCCGGCAATCTTGCCGACCGTTTCTTCACCGTCGATGTACGGGTCGCTTTGGCTGGGGAACGTGTCGCCGGCCACGCCGACGAACCGGTTGAACCAGTCGCTGCCCGCCGTCGTGGTCTCGTAGGTGATGATTTTTTCCACCATCTTATCCACCTCGTAGCTGTTCCGGCAGGCCAGCCGGCCCACGTAGACGTCGGGGTAGCAGTCGAGCATGTCCTGCTTCATGCCGGCCCATTCCGCGTAGACGCCGTCGTCGTTGCTGTCCCAGTCTGCAAAGACCACCTCGCCTTCATCATACTTGTAGATGTCGGCGAAGTAGAGGTCGCTGAGATAGCTTTTCTCCCAGTTGCTCCTGTCGTCGAGATGTGCATACCGCACCGGGGCCCACCATTTCTCCTCAAATAGGCCGCCGTTGCGGCCGCCGACGAGCATGACGTACTTGATGCCCCAGCTGTCGAGCGCGTCCTTGATGAAATACTTGACCTGTTCCGGATCGTCCTGTCCCTCTACGCTAAAGTACTCGCCGCTGTATATCTCGTCGAGGGTGACCAGCTGGGTGGAAATGCCATGATCCTCCTTGTGCTGGATGAGAGGCTGCAGTGCATCTGTGAACTCGCCCGGTGCGATGACGACCATGTCGTAGGCATCGGCGGTTGCCACCGGCTCAGCCGGCGGTTTATAGGAAATGTCGACCTGTATCTCTTCGGTGTAGGTCAGGGTGTTCTCCGCCGGGACGTACTGCGCCGGGTAGACCTGCACGGTGAGGAAGAGCGTCCTGCCGTCGTGGTCTCGTCCGACGCCGACCCGGTAGTCTCCCCAGGTGCCCGGATAGGCCTCGGTGCTGCTGTATACGTTGCTTTCCTGCTGCACCGGCGCGGTCTGCTTCATGTTGGTGGCGACCGCTGTCGGGGCGGGAACAATTTTTTGTGCAACATGCATTTCCTGAGTTGCTCCGTGCCGGACGCTGACGCTGACGATGTCGGTGCCGAGCGGAAGCGTGATGGTCTCCGTCCTGTAGGGCAGCATGGGTTCCCCGCTGTTGCTCAGCGTGGTGCTGCCGTCGGTTCGTACGGCCACATAGCGGCCCGCGTTTTCAATGGTTGGCGTCGAAAACCGGAACGTTTTCTCCATGGTTACAATGTCGCTGTCACTGCCTGCGACTGCCCCGCCGTCGGAGCTGGACACGGACGTAGTACCCGTCGGCTGCATCCCGACGAACACGGCGCCGCTCAACGCAAACAGTGCGACGACCAGTATGGTTAATAGCTTTTTCATGGTAGCCCTCGGGCTACTTAAATGACGGTTCCTTATAAGGTTATCGGTAGGGCACGTGCACATTGCCGCCCCGGCGAGACCACTAATTTTATAAACGATGGGGCAATGTAGGCGGTGTTATCATGTCACGAAAACCAGCGAGCATGTACAGGGAAATCAGGGGACGCCCGACCACCCGGAAGGAATACATGGGCGGCATCCCCGGGCTCCGCATCACCCAGTTCGACCTCGGCAACAAACAGGCCGAATTCCCGCTGGCGATATCAGTCATCGCAGGAGAACAATGCCAGATTCTGCATCGGGCCCTCGAAGCATCACGTGTGGCCGCCAACCGGTACATCGTCAAACGAGCCGGACGGCTGAACTACCATCTCAAGGTCCGCATTTATCCACACGTCGTCGTCCGGGAAAACAAGCAGGCCACCGGCGCAGGCGCCGACCGTGTCTCACAGGGCATGCGAAACGCCTACGGAAAACCCGTGGGCACGGCAGCCCGCGTACACCTCGGCCAGAAGCTCATCACCATCTACACCGACGAAGCCAACATCGACCACGCACGGATGGCCCTCAAACGCGCCAAAGCCAAGCTGCCATGCCCCTGCCGCATCGAGGTGGAGGAAACCGGCAGCTGACGCCGGGATGTGTCACTCGACAGCAAGGTTTTTGAATGTATCCGCATTTAGGGTGGTGAGATATAATGGCATATGAAAACGACGCGCAGACGAATAACAGCCTCTCCGAGCGCCTGCAGACGGAACTTGGACTGCTGGAGCGCCACATTCAGATGCTACAGGTCATCCGGGACGAGGGACCCGTCGGCATCATCAAGCTGGCGGAGCACACCGGGTTTCCGCAGCACAAGGTCCGCTACTCGCTGCGTGTCCTCGAAGGGGAGGGATTGATCCGCCCGTCGCCGCGGGGTGCCATTGTCACCGACCGGGCACCGGAGTTCATCATCGATTTCAAGGAACTGCTGGAGGAGATGGAGGACAAGATAGGCGACCTGTACCGCATGTTATAGCTCCTATAGCTGCCGCGGTAGCTCAGTTTGGGAGAGCGCCAGACTGAAGATCTGGGTGTCGAGGGT
>CAZQNC010000043.1:0-8441 GCA_964594625.1 uncultured Thermoplasmatales archaeon
GAGCTCTGGGCGGGCGATTTTCAATGGATGCTGCTCTGGCGGAAGCTCCGCTACGTCGGCGTCGCCTTCGCCCCGGTCCTCTGGTTTTGCTTCGCGATGCGGTACAGCGGCCGCGAGGAGTGCACCCGCCCTGCAGCCGTTACACTGCTTTCCGTCATTCCCGTCATCGCGCTCATGTTTCTCTGGACATCCGGCCACCAGGGCCTGTTTTTCAACGAGATGAACGCCGTCCCCGGCGGCCCCTTCCAGGTCATCAGGGACACCCCCGGGCCGTTTTTCTGGCTGCAGGCCGCATACGGCTACCTGCTCATCGCCGCCGGCCTTGCGTTCATCCTCCGCAACGCCGCCAGCACCCTCGGCATCTACACCCGGCAGTCACTCACCGTCGCCGCCGGCATCCTCGCGCCGCTGCTGGGCAACGTGCTCGTGCTGCTGGGCGTGAACCCCTTCGGCTTTCCCTACGACGTGACGCCGGCGCTGTTCCCCGTCGCCGCCGTCGCCATCTGGTGGAGCATCACCCAGTTCCGCTTTCTGGATCTGGCGCCCGTCGCCGGGAAAGCGCTCTTTGACAGCCTGGACGACGTCATCTTCGTGGTGGACGACCAGGGCCGCATCGTCGACGGTAATCCAGCCGCCATGACGTTCCTGCGCACCGTCACCGGGTCGTCCGCCGAGACCGTGATAGGGCGACGGGCCGACGAGGTCTTCGCCGATTACCCGGGCCTGGACGACGTCTGCCGGGCGCGGGAGAAAACGCAGACCGCGATGGAACTTGCGACAGACGGCCAGTCGACATGGTACGAGGTACGAGGTTCGCCGCTGTACCACCGCGGCCGGCAACGAGCCGGTCGCCTGATAACCCTGCGGGATATCACCGCGCGGAAAAACGTGGCGGAGGCGCTCCGCCACCGCGTCGAGCTGCAGGAGCTCATCAGCCGGCTGTCAACCTGGTTCATCAACCTTCCGACCGACGACATAGACGACGGGATACACGACGCGCTGCACAGAATCGGCCAGTTCGTCGGCGTCGACCGCGCCTACGTCTTCCAGATACACGACGACAGGGGCGTCATGGACAACACCCACGAATGGTGCAGCGAAGGCGTCGAGCCGCAACGTGACGAGCTGCAGCGGCTGCCCACCGACAACTTTGCCTGGTGGATGCAAAAGCTCCGGCGCTTCGAAGCAATCCACATTCCACGCGTCGATGCGTTGCCGGACGAGGCCCGGGCGGAAAAAGACATCCTGCAGGCCCAGAACATCCGGTCGCTCGTCGTCGTCCCACTGGTCTACAAGCAGTCCCTCGTCGGGTTCATCGGCTTCGACGCCGTCCACACGGAAAAACACTGGGCCGACGAGACCGTCAACATGCTCCGGCTGGCCGGAGACATCATCGTCAGCGCCCTGAAGCGCAAAGAAGCCGAGGCGGAACGGGCCTACCAGCGCCAGTACTTCCAGGCCCTGTTCGACGACTCCCCCGAGGCCATCGTATCGCTCGACGCCCGGCATCGGGCGGAGGCCGTCAACCCGGCATTCGAATCACTCTTCGGCTACACCGGCGACGAACTCCGGGGGGAGACACCCGACGATTATATCCTGCCGCCGGAGCACGAGGACGAGGGACGGGACATCACCAAACGGGTGATGGACGGCGAGGTGGTAACCACCGAGACGGTCCGGATGAGCAAAAACGGGAAGCGGATACCGGTCTCGCTGCTCGCGGCGCCCATCATCGTCGACGGCGTCCAGGAAGGCATCTTCGGCATCTACCGGGACATCAGCGACCGCAAGGCAGCCGAAGCCAGGATAACCGAGCTCAACGACATGCTCCGCCTTCTCAACAAGATCATGCGGCACGACATCCTCAACCATATACAGATCGCGCAGAGCGCCATGGAGCTCTACTGGGACAGCCAGGACGAGGAGCTGCTGGAGAAAACCTGGGAGCGCATCCAGCAGATCATCCGGCTCATCCAACGGATGCGCGGGCTGGAGTCGATGATGGTCGGCGGCGAAGAGCTGCAGCCCGTCGACGTCAGCGCCGCGGTTGAGGAGGTCACGGCCGACTGCGGGATAGCATGCAGCATCGAGGGACAGGCCGTCGTCATGGCCGACGAAGCGCTGCATTCAGTGCTGCAGAACCTGGTGGACAACGCCGTCAAACACGGCGACGCCTCCCGCATCGGCATCGACATGTCCTGCAGCGGCGACACCTGCACGATACATGTCGCGGACGACGGCACGGGCATCCCCGATGACGTCAAGCACAAGGTGTTCGAGGAGGGCTTCAGCCACGGCGCCGCCCGGGGCACCGGCCTCGGCCTCTACATCGTCAAGAAAACCGTTGAACGGTACGGCGGCTCCATCACGGTGGAGGACAACGAGCCGCGGGGCACCGTCTTCGTGATGCGGCTGCCGGCCGGGGAGCAACCATGAACAGCACGGCGCGGTTCACCCTGCCGTTCCTTGCCGTCGGAGCCTACATCGCCGTCTTCTTCCTCTCCTACCCGGTGTTGGGCCCCGGCGTCATCGGGTTTTCAATCGTGGTTCCCCTCGCCTTAGGATGGACGACGGGACTGCGCGGCGGCATCATCAGCGGGCTTGCCATGTTCCCTGTCAACGTGGCCCTGCTACTGATGCAGGGCATGGCCGGCATGCACGTGATGACCCACGGCGGCCTGATAGGCACCATCATGCTCGTGGTCATCGGTGGCGTCATCGGTCACCTCCACGACGTGCAGGGCCGCCTCAGGGAGAGCGAGCACAAATTCCGGAAGCTGGCCGAGACCACCTCCACCGCCATCATGCTCTACCAGGACGACCGATGGGTATATGCCAACCCCGCTGCGGAACACATCTGCGGCTACAGCAGCGACAAACTGCGGGAGATGGCGATCCAGGACATCGTCGCCCCCGAATACCGGGACATAATACAGCAGCGAGCGGCGCAGCGGCAGCAGGGAAAACAGGCGCCGTCCGGATACGAATTCAAAATCATTACGAAGCAGGGGCAGGAAAAATGGGTGTACCTCGAAGGAACGACCATGGACTACCAGGGCCGACCGGCGGGCCTCATCTCAGCGGTCGACATAACCGACCGAAAGCGGACGGAGGAACAGCTCAGGCTGGCACAGTACAGCCTGGACAACGCCGCGTTCAGCATCTTCTGGATTACCCCGGAAGGCCGCTTCAGGTACGTCAACGACGCCGCCTGCACAAACCTCGGATACAGCCGGGAGGAACTGCTCGACATGTACATATGGGACGTCGACCCGGACCACACGGAGAGGGAGAGAGCCGAGCGATGGCGGGCATACAAGCGCGAGAAACTGCAGACCTTCGAGACACGGCACCAAGCCAGGGACGGCCGCATCTATCCCGTCGAGGTGACAGCCTGCTACATCCGGCATGAAGGGCGGGAATACGAGTTCGCCTACGCCGTCGACATCAGCGGACGCAAAAAAGCGGAGCGGCGCTACCGCAGCGTCGTGGAGCACGCTCACGACGCCATCTACATCATCCACCCCGAAAAAGGGTTCCAGTACGTCAACCCCGCCTTCGAGGAGCTCACCGGCTACACCGCCGAGGAGGTGTACAGCGAGGCTTTCACTTTCTGGGACATCATCCACCCCGACGACGTCGCGAGGATAGAGCAACGCGGCGAGGCCAGGGAGCGAGGCGAAACGGTGCCCGACCGCTATGAGTTTCGCATCATTGCCAGGGACGGCACGACGAAGATACTTGAGGCAGCCACCGTGGACATCGGTACCGGCGACGACGCCCTGGTAATGGGCATCCTCCGCGACGTGACCGAGCAAGAGCGGGCCATCCGGGAAATGGAGCGTGCCCTCCACCTCGAAAAACAGTTCAAGGCAGATGTAGCGCACTTCTTCCTCAACCCCATCGCCATCGCCAAGGGATACATGGAGCTAGCCATGGAACACATGCCGGAGGACTGCAGGAACAAAATTGCGGCGTCCCGCGACGCCATCAAGCGGATTGAAACGGTCATCAAAAACATTGTCGAAAAAGGTGAAATACATGAATAAAACAATCATGGTCATAGACGACGAGCCCGACATCCAGGCCATACTCAAAGCCTACCTGGAACGCATCGACGACGTCACGGTAGCCAGCGCGCTATCAGGGGAGGACGGCGTGGACGTCTACCGGGCACATGTCGACCGGGATACCCCGCCGGTGCTGGTCGTCATGGACCTCAACCTGTCGGGCAGCAACCAGGACGAAGACATCATCGCCGCCCACCGCATGGGAACGGGCGACACCATCGACGGCGTGGAAACCGCCCGCCGTATTCTGGATATCAACCCGGATGCGGTCATATGGGGGTACACGGCCTGGGCCGACACCGAATGGGGCGACCGGCTGCGCGACGTCGGCGCCCACAGGGTGGTGGACCGCATCGTGTCATTCAAAGACTTCGCCAAAATGATCCGGCAGTTCCTCGAAGGGACATCCTGAAACCGTGACATTTCCACGGCACTAACGGCTTCGCCGCCGGACAAAGAGCACAGCTGCCAGGGCGCACAGCAACGCTCCCACCGTAAAAGCGGGGACATCCTGCCCGCTGTCGGAGCTGCGACCCGGACGCGGCGCCTCCGAGGTGGAAAACGACACCGTGTAGCTGTCCTCAAGCCCGATGCCGTACAGATTCGTGGCGTTTTCATCCAGCCGGACCGTGTAATCCGTGCTGTAGCTCAGATTCCCAGTGGGATGCAGCGTGACAGCCGTGCCGTTCCACGCAGCCGTGTACGAAAACCCGGCGGAGAGCGCCTCCTCCGCGCTGGCCCGGTCCATCTCCTCGGAGAAACGCAGCGTGACAGCCGTGTCAACCGGGACCTTCTGCGCGCCATCCGCCGGCCACGACGACAGCAGCCGGGGCCGGGTGACGGTAAACGACACCGTGTAGCGCTCCGGCAGATGGTTACCGTGCGGGTCCATCGCGTAGGTGTTCACCGACACCGTGTAGCCGCCGGGCTGCAGCAGTTCGGGCACGATGGTGAGCAGGCTGTCGTTGTCATGCCATTCCAGATAATGCGCGAACCAGGGCCGGAGTTCGAGTGCCCGGACAAAGTACCGGGTTTCCATGTCCTCGGAAAACCGGATACGGATGCTGCCGTTAGCCGGCATCGACCCCCCTGCCCCGGGACGGGTTTCCACCACGGCGGGTGGCGTGGTGTCGGCGGAGGCGGTCCGGAAGGAAACGCTGTACGGTCGGACCATGTGCTGCCCGCTCGTCCGCTGCAGCCGGGTTGACAGCGTCACGGTGTAGGTGGTCTCGTAGGCCCACTGGTCCCGCGGCTCGATGACCAGATGACGTGCATCCTGCCATGCCGTGCCAATGGCTACGGCGGGTGACAGGGTGACCGCCTGCCCCGCCCCGGACTGGTTCATCGGATGGGAAAACGTGACCCTGACGCTGGCAAATGCGTCGACATCGGTGGCGTCGTCGCTCGGCCGGGTGCCCGTCATCCGTGGCGGCGAGGTATCAACCGTGAACCGGTAGCTGTCGGTGGCGGTCTGCCCGGCGCTGTCCCGCGCCCGGACCTCTAAGGTATACGTGCCATCCGGCAATCCATCATAGCTCTGCTGCTGTACCCGCCCCCACGACGACCAGCTTTCGCTCCGGCCGAGCAACCGATGGGAAAACATGAGCTCCCCCTGAGGCGTCATGTCGTCGGTGGCCGTCCAGGTGAAGGAGGCGTTGCGCACCCCGATGACCTGGGCCGGCGTATCCGTCAGCGTAACATCGGGCGGGCTGTCCGCAGCCGGCCGGGCCGCGGCCGCCGCATCAACGTAGTGAGCGGTAAACGGCTTGGTGTTGTCCGGCGGGTCGGAATAGCGCTGTTCGCCGTCGGCGTTATACAGTCCGGCTATCACCATCACGTTGTCCCGGGTGACATCGGCATAGCCCGCCTGGCTGGCGTTCCACCGGCCGTCGAGATACATGGAGCCGTCCACCGTGATGGAGCGGTCGATGGCATAATCGAGAAACGCGTAGCGGTATGATTCGCCGTCGTAATCCCTCCAGCGTGAATCAGGCTCGACGACGTAGGCCCGGACGGTGCCCTGATATGGCTGGCCGCTCCGGACGGTCATCCCGACCACGAGGTCGCCGTCATCCCACTGAACCTCGAGCGACAGGTCGACGTCCGCCCGGTCGCGGCTCCGGCTGGCCTGCACGGCGCTGCGGTAGGGCGACACGGCCGACTTTCCGCCGGCGACGACCTGGTAGCCCCCGTCGAAAAACGAGGTGGGGTACACCACGGGGTTGTAGTCGTCCATCCGGTCGGCCGCCGCATCGCTCCTGTCGGTGACCATCATGATGTAGTAGAAGCCGCTGCCGCTGCCGCGGAGCTGCTCGAGCGCCGCCCCGGTGTTGGGGCAGCCCTGGCACCAGCTCGCCGTGGCCACCTCGCAGATGACCACATCGTCGGCGGACGGTGCAGCCTCAGCCGGCAGTACAGGGAGAAAAGAAAACAGGAAAAGAAGGGAGAGCACAAGAGCGGCGGCTTTCATCGTAGCGTGAATGGAACGCGGCGTATTTCAAGATTTCGTCCTTCGTGCCAGCACGGCGACGGCCGCCACGGCTGCCATGACAGCCCAGAAGGTGAACCCGGGCGTGCCGCCGTTGCCGTCGCCGGAGCCGCCCACCCGGAACGCGGTATCGTTGTCCCAGGTGACGGTGCCATCCTGGTATTCCACCGAGATGTTGAGATGCGCCTCCCCGGTCTCGTTGATGTAGAACGTATCGGTGAACACGTCGCCCTGCCGCTCCATCTCGGCGGGGATATAGCACTTGTCGCCGATGCAGACCATAACGGTCGCGTTGACCGCTCCGTCGGGGGCGGGAAACGTGGCGGTGATGGGCTCGCCGGATGCCGGTGACGCGGGGGAAACGGTGACGTCGAGCGCACTGGCCAGCGGCGCCATCAGGAGCAGCCCGGCCAGCAGCACGATAGATGCTACTATTTTCCTCATTGTTTCACCTTCCCGTTTATATC
This sequence comes from uncultured Thermoplasmatales archaeon, assembly GCA_964594625.1. Taxonomy (GTDB): domain Archaea; phylum Thermoplasmatota; class E2; order UBA202; family DSCA01; genus CAZESS01. The sequence continues at coordinate 7,026 of CAZQNC010000043.1, forward strand.
ACATAGAGATTTAATACGTCTTCGGCGGTGTTGCCCCATCCGTCATAGGCGACCACCCGCAGGGTGTGCGAGCCAAACGTGCCGTCGTAGGTGCACTCGTAGGGCGCCTCGGTGTCGGTGGCGACCAGCTCACCGCACACCGAAAAGTCAACGCGGGCGATACCTGACTCGTCGTCGCTGGCGTTGACCCGCAGCGTGGTGTTACCAATCAATACCGCCGTGTTGAACGGCAGCTGCAGCACCAGGCTATCCCTGAAATAGACGCCGCCGGGCACCGGCTTCGCCACCGCTATCTCGGGCGCGGTCATGTCGCCCTCCTCGTTGTTGGTGACGGATACGTTCATCTCCATCACGCCGTCGTTCCACGCGGTGGCAATGGACAGGTCGAGCTCGTGCACGTCCTGCATGGCAGCGCCCCCGACGGCATCCCGGAAGGCATCCGCGTCGACGCCGCCCCCGAGCAGCGTGCTCCGCCCGCCGTCGACGAACGACGTCGGATAGCCATACAGGTTGTAGTCCTCGGACAGCCGATCGCTGGCCGTCGTGCTTTTATCGCCTATCAGCGCCGTGAAATAGAACGGTATCTCCTGTGACTCGTACACGGTGTACAGTGCCTCCGCCATCGCCGGGCAGTAGGGACACCAGGTCGCGGTGCCCTCCTCGACGAGGACGGTATGGGTGAACTGGCCGTCGTTGACATTCTGCCCGGTTTCCCCGGGGCTGGCCGCCGCAGCCGCGTCGACATAGTATGCATCGAAGGGATTGCGGAAGGGCGGATAGGCGTGTCCCTCCTGCGCCCGGGGGTTGAACACCGCGGCGATGGCCATGACGTTGTCCGGTGACACGTCGCTGTAGCCGGCGGCCGCGGGATCCCAGGTAATGGTTTGTTCGACGGTGTCGCCGTAGGGGAGCGCCAGCTCCTCTTCCACGGCGTAATCCAGGAAGCCAAAATGGTAGGGATCGCCGTCGTAGTTGTCCCACCGGGAGGTCGGCTCCACGATGTAGACGCGGAGCATGCCGGAATAGGCCAGCTGGCTGCTGTCATAGGTGAGGGGCATGGTGACGCTGAGGGTTGTGGTGTCGCTTTTTGCGCCGGCGCGGTCTTCGGCGTAGACCTCGACGGTGTAGTCGCCGTCAGTGTCCCAGGTGTGGGAGACGGTGGCTTCTTCGCCGGATGAGACGTAGGTGGTGCAGCCGCCGTCGCCGTCGCCCCAGTCGAAGCAGTAGTTGATGTCGTCGCCGTCGGGGTCGGTTGACTGGAAGGAGTAGGTGTAGCTGGTGCCCGTGTTGCCGTTGCTGGGGCCGTTGACGGTGGGCGCCGTCGGGGGGTCGTTGAGCTGCCGGGGCTCCGTGCTGGGTGTTGTGATGGGCTGGCCGGTGAACGCCATCACCGACGGAACCACCAGCGCCAGCAGC
>CAZQNC010000043.1:8541-10785 GCA_964594625.1 uncultured Thermoplasmatales archaeon
TGTGATGGGCTGGCCGGTGAACGCCATCACCGACGGAACCACCAGCGCCAGCAGCACGAACCCCGCCAGGATTTTACCGATGTTCATGGTCACTCCGCTACCAGGGTCGCCGCCGTGTCGTCCGTGAACTGCGCGAGGAACCGATACGGGCGCGGCGCGGTCCACGGGTTTTCCTGCAGATGCGGCAGCCAGTGCGCCGTCGACGCGACGACCTGGATGTTGTCCGGCGTGATGTCGCCAAACGTCAGGTTGCCGTGTTGGGCGGCTCCGTCAAAGACCGTGGTTTCCTCGTAGGTTTCCCCGGCGGGAACGGAGACGTATTTGTTGAGCGCGTAGTCAAGCAGCGCGTAATGGTAGGGGCTGCCACTGTCGTCGTTCCAGCGAGAGGTTATCTCGGTGACATAGGCCCGGACGTGGCCGATGTAGGACGATGCCCCCTCGTTGGTGATGGTCGTCGTGACCTCGATGCGGGCGTCGCCCTGCCAGGTGGCCGCTACGTCGATGGACACCGGCTTGGTATCCCGGTCTGCCACGTTTTGAATCGACGAGCCATAGCTGAAGGTGCTGTCGACGACCTCGTAGCCGCCGTCGAGATACAGCATGGGTATATATGAATCGCTCAGCCATCGCTGCCGCTGGCTGGCGATGGAACTCCGGTCGTATACCAGGGTGACATAGTGGAAGGGAAGCCCTTCGTCGCTGTACAGCTCGTACAGTTCCTCGCTGGCCGGCGGACAGTTCGGGCACCAGGCGGTGGTGCCGTATTCTGCCAGCACGGTATGCGAGCTGGTTGCGCTGTCGGTGTAGGTGAGGGGCATGGTGACGCTGAGGGTTGTGGTGTCGCTTTTTGCGCCGGCGCGGTCTTCGGCGTAGACCTCGACGGTGTAGTCGCCGTCAGTGTCCCAGGTGTGGGAGACGGTGGCTTCTTCGCCGGATGAGACGTAGGTGGTGCAGCCGCCGTCGCCGTCGCCCCAGTCGAAGCAGTAGTTGATGTCGTCGCCGTCGGGGTCGGTTGACTGGAAGGAGTAGGTGTAGCTGGTGCCCGTGTTGCCGTTGCTGGGGCCGTTGACGGTGGGCGCCGTCGGGGGGTCGTTGAGCTGCCGGGGCTCCGTGCTGGGTGTTGTGATGGGCTGGCCGGTGAACGCCATCACCGACGGAACCACCAGCGCCAGCAGCGTTACCACTGCGATAGTTTTTATCCTTCTGTTCATGATATCACGCATAGTGAAATATGCCACCCATATTAAAGCTTAACTATCGTTAATGCCGTGAGTGGGTTTGTCGGCACAGAACAAAAAAGCAAAAGGAAAAAGAAGAGGGGAAAGAGAGGCGTCTAGTCGTAGCCGCCGATTTTCAGCGACGGGTCGCCCATGAACGCCCACTGCTGCACCGTCTTGGTGTGGCCCGCCCCCAGGTCGGTCATGTCGAAGGACTCGACGTAATGGTTCACCGTCTCGTAGTATGCGTCACCCAGGATGCCTTCGCCCTCGGCGCCGTACTGCCGGAATATCTCGATGGTGATCCAGGCGTCGCCGCCGCCCGTCGTGCAGTCATTGCCCGGGACGCCGTAGCCGAGGCCGGTGTTTCCGAAGCTCGCGATGGCGCCACCGCCGCTTGCCCGGACAAATCGCCAGCTGAAGCATTCCGGTATGGGCGTGCCGTAGCTCCACATGTAGTTGTCGTTCAGGAAGGGGAACAGCCATGTCAGGGCGTGGTACACGGTCGGCACCATCGACACGTTGAACTGGCTGTTATGGCAGCCGCCGATAACCGCAATGGGCAGCTTTTCACCGTTCGACAGGCTGTCTATCGGATAGACGGGGAAACTCATCCAGGGGAACCACGGCCGCAGCTGGGTGACAACCAGCCCGGTCAGGCTGCCGCCGGCCCGGTTGCCGGGCACACCCGGATAATGGTCGCCCCAGGAGTTGGGGCTGCCATGGCCGGACATGAACATGAAGCCACTGCCCTTGTTCAGCTCGGTGATGACGGAATCCATGCCGGTGAACCGGCCGTTGGAAGCGAACACCACGTTGGGTTCGATGTTCTCCGGCATGTAGTAGAGGGCGCCGCCTCTGCCCTTGACAGCGTGGTCGCCAACCGCCCATTCGCCCTCGTAGAACATCTCGGTGTCGTTCCGCCAGTCCTCGAACACGACGTCGCCGTCGCTGTTTTTAATCCACACGTGGATGTCGGTCAGGTTGCCATAGGGCTTGGGGTCGTAGCTTTTCCCGCGGATGGTCA
>CAZQNC010000044.1:0-10070 GCA_964594625.1 uncultured Thermoplasmatales archaeon
GGGTGTCGAGGGTTCAAGTCCCTCCCGCGGCATTTTCTGCTCTGACCATGAAACGCGCTGACATCGTGTCGATGCTGTCCCTTGCGGACTCGTTTACCATCGTCAACGGCGTGCTGGGGCTTTTTGCCATGTTTTTGCTGCTGTCCGGTGAGATGCGCTGGGCTTTTCGTTTTATCCTGCTGGCGGTGCTGGCCGACGGCCTGGATGGCGCGGTGGCCCGCCGTTATGGCGGCTCCATCGGCGTGTATCTTGACCAGTTCGCGGACATGGTGTCGTTCTGTGTGGCGCCGCTCGTGTTCGCGTATTATGCCTACGATGTTTCCTTTGCTGTTGCGGTGGCCGACGTGGCGTTTCTGGCCTCCGCCGGTCTTTTCCTGGTGTGTGGCATGTTGCACCTGGTCCGCTATCATGTGGGGGAGGAATCTTTTTTTGTGGGGATTACCACGCCGGCGGCGGCCATCGTGGTGGTGGTCATGAGCCAGCTGTCCATGCCGATGTGGAGCGTCGCGGCGGCCATGTTTGTCATGGCGGTGCTCATGGTCGTCGGATTGCCGTTTCCCCGGATACGGGGGTGGCTCTACCTGCCCTCGGTGGCGTTGCTGCTTCTGCCTGTGCTCCTCGACATGATGGAGGCCTATCTGCTGCTGCTGGCCGGCGTCACCGTCTACGCGGTGGCCGGGCCGGTGTACCTGTTGCTCAGGGGGCCTGCTGCGTCGTGAGGCCTGCCGGGTTTTTGCTCCAGATACCTGTTCTCCCGGGAAGGGGAAATATATAAATAAACACGGCCGGCTGGTATGTGTGCCACGGATACGGTCAGGGTATGCTGCGGCTATCATGGTGTGCCTGCTGCTCGTGGCGGGCGGGGCTGTCAGCGACCTCGACGGCGGGGCTGCCGACATGTCGACGGGGCAGCCATCCGGAGGGCAGCCCGCAGCTTCCCTCCACGTGAAAGACACCTACATGGTGGAGATGCACGACGGTGTCTCGCTGGCCACCGACGTATACCTGCAGTACGAAGGGTATCCCTCGCATGGCTCCGTGCTCATGCGCACCCCGTACAACAAGGATGTCATCTCGTTGTTTCATCCGCGGTGACAGGTCGGTCAGAACGCCGACCGGGGATGGCCGACGATTGTGCAGGACATGCGCGGCAAATATGCATCCCATGGAGACGACCGGGTTCTGTGGAATGCGCATACGGACGGGGCGGACACCGTGAGGTGGATGGCCAACCGGAGCTGGTCCAACGGCCGGGTGGCCACCATCGGTCGCTCCGCCCTGGGCATCGCGCAGTATTTCATGGCCGGGGCTGCCCCATCCGGCCTCTCCTGCCAGTTTGCGCTGTATGCCACGCCGGACATGCACCGGGACGCCTTTTATCAGGGCGGCCAGTTCCGCAAGAGCCTGGCGGAGGGATGGCTCGAGCTCATGGGGAGCACGTACATCCTGCCCGGGATAGTGCGGCACGAAAACTTTTCCAGTGCCTTCTGGGGAAACGTGTCGCTGCAGGACCGATGGGGCAACGTCAGTGTCCCCGCCATCCACCTCGGCGGCTGGTACGACGTCTTTCTGCAGGGTACCATCGACGCCTTCATGGGCTACAACTATCGGGGCGGCATCGGCGCCCGGGGCGCCTCCAAGCTCGTTATCGGATCCTGGGCGCACGCCCGGGAGCTCCAGGTGCAGCAGGGAGCGCTCGAATATCCGCCGAATGCGCTTGACACCTTTTCGCTGGACATGTTCAGGGACATGATAGCGCAGTACACCGGTGACGGCCCCAGCAGGTTTGACCGGTGGCCGACCGTCTCCTACTATGTGATGGGGGACGTCGACAACGCATCCGCCCCGGGAAACGAGTGGCGCTGCTCCGACGTCTGGCCCGTTCCTTCCGAGGAGACCATTTTTTTCCTGCATGAAAACGGCTCATTGCTTCAGGGCACGCCGGACGAAGCCGGAGCTATATCCTATCGGTATGACCCCGCCGACCCGGTGCCCACCCTGGGCGGCCAGAACCTGGCGCTGGTGCAGGATGCCGGCCCCTACGACCAGCAGGTTGTGGAACGCCGGGATGACGTGCTGGTGTTTACCTCGCCCCAGCTGTCTGAGCCGCTGGAGGCCACCGGACGGGTGACGGCCCGGCTCCGGGTGTCCTCGGACTGCGTTGACACCGATGTTACGGTCAAGCTGACGGATGTATACCCCGACGGCAGGTCGATGCTCATCACCGACGGCATCCTCCGCATGCGCAACCGGAACAGCCGGGAGCGCTGGGACCTGATGCAGCCGGGTGAGACGTACGAGGTGTCGGTTGACCTGGGGAGCACCTCGTATATATGGAACACCGGCCATCGCATCCGCCTTGCCGTGTCGTCGTCCAACTATCCCCGGTTTCTGGCGAATCCCAACACCGCTGCCGGCGTGTACGGCAACACCTCGTACCGGGTGGCGAACAACACCATTTTTTTCGGCCCGGTGCAGGGTTCCCGTCTGACGCTGCCCGTGGTCGAGCAGCATTTGTTGCAGACCCCCCGGCCGGGATATCTGTATCTGGGCGGACGGGAAACGCTGCCGATTCCCATGAAGCTGCCGGTCATCCTGGGGAAGCTGCGGGTGGAGGCCAACCCGGATGCGGCGTACGGCATCGAACGCATGGAGTTCTACGTCGACGACGTATTGCGGGCCGTCGACCATGAGGCACCGTATACCGGGATATGGGACGAGCCGGCCTGGGGAACCCGTGAAGTCAAGGTTGTCGCCTACAACATGCTGGGGAAAACCCGCTGCGGCACCCGGACGGTGTGGATAGCCAACCTGTAGGCGTTATCCCCAGTGGGAGTCCTGGAAAAACGTGAGGTCGACGTGCCCCCAGTCGTCGAAGTCGCCCCGCCCCCGGGAACCATCGGAGTAGTCCAGTATCTGCCAGGCGTACTGGTAGCTCATGCAGCTCAGATACCGGATGTAGGTCAGCTGCCCCTCGATGAACGGCAGCGGAAACGGGATGAGGCTGCTCTCGTTGTCGATGCCATGATAGAGGTCGTGGAAGAGCCCCAGAGTGTGGCCCAGCTCGTGCATGAACACCGTCGCGTGCACGTGATCCTGGAACACCGCCGGGATCTCCTGCATGTAGTAGCGCATGCTCAACGCGAAGGAGTCGGCTTCGTCCCATCCGATGAACACGAAGCCGGGCATGGTTTTGAAGAGGCTGTCGGACAGGATGACGTAGTGAAACACCCCCTTCCGCCAGCAGCCCGGCTTTTCGTTGAGAAAATAGGTCCAGTAGAGGTCCACCAGCGTGGCGTAGTTCACGTAGCCCTCCTGGGGGATGACGTCGCTGCCCCCCATCCCGCCGTCGTCTATGTGAAGCGAGATGTTGTGCTCTGCAAATGCCGCTGTCATCTGCTGCTTTTTTTTCTCGGTGAGGCCGTAGGAGGCGTTCATCACGTCGACCTCTATAAAGAGGTTTTGCCGGAAGGGATGGGAGCCCCATGTGTCGGTGAGATATTCCTCGACGTTGTTCAATCCATCGCTGTCGGGGTCGAGCCGGCCGTGGTCGTTCCATTCCCCCGGATTGTAGCCATATTTTTCTTCCCACCAGTCGGGTACGCCGTCGCCGTCCGTGTCGTTGTCCGCGGAGAGCGGGAGGGCGCTGTCCGTTTCCCTGTCGAGGTCGGCCGGGCGAATGGCATGTGGTGCGCCCGCAGGCCGGGAATGGTTTTCGGGTGCCTGGAGCCAGGGATAGGTCTGCACCCGCATGACCGTTCCGTGCACCTCGTCGACGGGTCCCAGGCGGCTGCCCCACCAGTTGTAGCGGGCGTCGCATGCGCTGCCGTCCGCGGCCAGGGTTGAGACGTAGTTTTGTTCCAGGTTGTTATGTGAGACGGTGATGTTTTCTGCCGCTACCAGGTAGACGGCGACGTCGTTGGCGTAGACGTCCGAATACGTGAGCGTGCAGGAGGCGCTCTCGCTGAAGCGGACGGCTATCTTGTTGTCGTGGATGTGGCAGCCGGTCATGGTGACGTCGGTGCATTCCTCGAAATGGGCGGCGAAGCCGCTGTCGTGGATGTGGCAGTCGTCCACTTGGATGCTGTCGGAATATTCGGCGTAGAGGTTGACCTGGTTTTCGTTGTTGCTGGACAGCGTCGACCGCTGTACCAGCACGTCGTATACCGCCCGCAGCATCACCGCTGTGCCGCCCTGCTCGCTGAAAATGTCACGTATCATCATGCCGGTGGTTTCATAGGCCCATATCCCGATGCCGGTTTTGTAGAACGTGCTGTTGGTCACATTCGCATCCCGGCATGAGAGCAGCGACACGCCCTTTGCCACCCGGGAAAATGTGCAGTTGTGGACGGTGACATCCGATGTTCCATCTGCGATAACGCCCTGGCGGGCCCGTGACAGCAGGCAGTCCGTGACCGATGTCCCCGGGAAGCGGGACGCTATCAGTGCATCTGCCCGGCTGCCGCCGCTGTTCCGTATGTGGAGAGAGTGCAGGGTGATGCCGGGGGCCGTGAGCGTAAAAGCGGTATCGTTTGCCCGTGCGTCGACCACGGTGTCTGTCGATGCGCCGACGATGGTGATGGACGATGCCACGGTGACGTGCTCCCGGTACGTGCCTCCATACACATATATGGTGTCGCCGTCACCGGCGTCGTCAACGGCCGCCTGGATGCGGGTATAGTTGCCCGGTCCGTCACCTCCGACGTACAGCGTGGAGCCCCCGGAAGCCGCCGGTGAGGGCGATGATGCATGATGGGACGCCAGCGACGCCAGTGGAACGGCCAGCATCACGGCGACGAGAACGACAGCGCTCTTTTTCATGTCTCTCACATCGGCGGTTCCATTAAATGTGTTACCGTCGGCCCAGCAGCCACTGGAGCAGCCGGGCCAGCCAGGATGTCTCCCTCCCGGTAAAATGCGCCGTGACCGATATGTCGCTGTCCATTGTTACCCGGGTGGTTGCCGCGCTGCCGGCGACGTCGCCCGACCAGCGGCTGAACGTATATCCGTGCGCGGGACGGGCCTGGAGGCTCACCGTGTCCCCGGCGGGATAGCTGCCGCCATCCGGGGTGACCGTTCCGCCCTGCGGGGGCTGTACGTGTACCTGCAGTAGGTGGCTGTCTTCGCCCACGGCGGGCGTCAGCCGTATTTTGATTATCTTTCCCGGGTTCCAGGCCCCGGCCAGCACCACGTCTCCCCGCGGGCCAACGGCGACGCCCTTCAGGTAGTCGTTGAAGTTGACCCCGGACGCATGTACCGGGCCGAGAAAGATATCCTGTATTTTCTGTCCCGCTGTTTGGTCGTACAGCGCCGCATAATACTCTGCCTTCGACAGATGCATCCCCGTGGCGATGATGGTGCCGTCCGGCAGCACGTCGGTGCCGTACAGGAAAGCATTGGCGTCGTCCTCCGTCTGCCACCGTATGCGAAGGTCGGATGAAAACCGCATCAGATACGGCGAGATATCAGCGGTCTGCGCCGTCTCCGTGTTGCCCGCCATGTGGAAGGACCCGTCGGCATGCCGGGCGACACCGGCGGCTCGCCTGCTTTCGCCCGGGGGGACAAGGTAGGATGTCCAGAAGCCACGGCGGCCGCGGAACGTGGAGACGACCGGATGGACGCCGTCGTTGTCGAGATAGTAGCCCGACACCATCAGGGTGCCGTCCGGAGCGATGGCGGCGTCATGATACCACATGTACTGGCCTTTTTTCCGGGTGCGCGTCCACAGGACGGTGCCGTTCGAGCCGTCGATTTTCATGGCCAGCGCCTTCAGGGTTATCTTGTTCGGCTGCAGCAACGTGGCGCCGATGCCGCCCTGCCCCACCAGGTAGATGTCGCCGTCCGCGTCGACCGTGACCCCCATGGCGTGGTTGAGCGCCCGCCGCATGTACTCCTTTGACCATAGCACGCTGCCGTCCGGGCTGTATTTTTGGACCAGGATGTAGATGCGGAGCGGGTCGGTCTGGCAGTAGGATCCGGCGACGATGACGTCGCCGTCGCCGTCCACGGCGATGTCCAAAAACGCGCCGTAGTGCTCCTCCTGCGGCAGGACCGCCGCCGGTACGGGGCTGTCGGTGTGTTCGGCGACTGAGCGATAGGTCTGCACGTCCAGCGGCTTTGGCAGGGCGGTGTCGGTCCATTTGACGTCTCCGTCGGGACCGTATTTGACGACGACGCCGTGTTCCTCGTCGGGTGCTATCCCGCAGGCGTAGACGTTGCCGTGGCCGTCGACCGCCAGGCTGCTGTACCCCTTGACCTCGCGGTGGTCACGCTGCCATACGACGTCGACATCGTATTGTTTCTTCGAGCTGGATGGCATGGTTCTCCCCATATTGAATAGTTTATGTACATATAAAGATAGACGATTCCTGCCAGGGATATCGGGATAGGAGATGCCACCGTCGGGGAGGCGAATGCAGCCGCTGGGGCTGGAAAAGAGGATGCCGCTGGGCCGTTGTTGTTAGTCTGTGTCTGATACCAGCTGGACGCTCACTGCCTTGGGCCCCCGCCGCCCGTTTTTGACCTCGAACTGCACGGTCTGCCCCTCGCTCAATGGTATGCCCGATGCGGTCTCTGAGGCGTGGACGAAGACGTCGTCTTCCATGCCCTCGGCGTCGATGAAGCCGTAGGAGGTCATCCATTTTTTTACTCTGCCCTTTTTTACGATTCCTGTCATGCTGGTTCCTCCGATGGGCAATGGCATCTCCTATATGTATCTTGTCCACGACCTCAAAAAATATATACCGACCGCGGTATTAAAAAGACAGGCGCCACATGCCTCCGTGTTCGGTAGCGTGTGCTATGCAATAAATTAAACAACGTTTTTAAAGCATCGCCGCATTCATACTGAGAATGGGTATTACACCAAAGATTGGCATCACCGGCATGCCCCGCGTGGGCAAAACCGAGGGTCTCATCAGCGTCATCAAGCGGCTGGAGGACGAGTACACCTTCGGCGGCATGATCACCGATGCCATCGAGGAAAAGGGAGAGCGCGTGGGTTTCAAGGTGATGGACTGGCAGACCAAGCAGGAGGGCGTCTTCGCCCACGTCGACCTTGACACGGTCTACCGCGTCGGCAAATACCGCATCGATCTCAAGGTGCTGGAAAAAATCGGGGTGCCGGCCATCGAGCACGCGGTCGACGACGAGGACACCGACATCGTCATCATAGACGAGATCGGCAAGATGGAGCTGGAAAGCGACGCGTTCCGGGAGGCGGTCCGCCGGGCGCTCGAGGAAGACAAGCCCCTGCTGCTGACCCTGCACAAAAAATCACGTGACTCGCTGCTGCAGGACATCCGCAACATGGACGATGTCCGCATCCTGGAGATCACATCCGTCAACCGAAACATTTTACCGTACAAGATAGACCGGCTTTTGAAAGAAGGCATGCAATGAGGGCGCAGGAGGGCGCCACTTTTTTCGCGGCTGACGGCGCCGCCACAGGGAAGGGGCCGGCTTCGAAGCAGGCAGGTTTTTACAACCCGGCCATGGCGCTCGACCGCGACCTCTGCGTGCTCTTCTGCGAGCATGCGGCCGGCGAGGGCTGCACAAGCTTTCTGGACGGCCTGGGCGCCACGGGTATCCGGGGCATCCGGATGGCAAACGAGGTCACGGCTGACGTCGAGGTCACCGTCAACGACGTCAACCCGGTTTCCTGCACGGCCATGCGGGACAACGCGGCCATGAACGATGTCGACGTCACGATATGCAACCAGGACGTCCGGGTGCTGCTCCACCGGGAGCGATATGACTACGTCGACGTCGACCCCTATGGCTCCCCGGCGCCGTACGTGCATGCGGCGTTGGACGGATTGTACCGCCGCGGGTATGCCGCGTTTACCGCCACGGACAAGGCGACGTTGTGCGGCGTTCACCCCAAAGCGTGCCGCCGTCGGTATGACGCGGTGCCGAGGCGCGGCATGGCCATGAAGGAGCTGGGTCTCCGCATTCTGCTCGGGTTTATCGTGCGAGCCGCGGCCGGCCGGGATTACGGCGCCGCCCCCGTCTTTGCCTACTCATATGACCACTACTTCCGGGTCTACCTCCGCCTGCACAAGGGAGCCAGGCGGGGCAACAGCTCGCTGGACCACGTGGGATGGGCAGGCTATGACGACGGCTGGCATCTCATGCCATATGATGCCTGCCGGATGGAGAACCGGACGGGCCCACTGTGGACCGGGCCCCTGTATGACGCCGCCGTCGTTGCGGCGATGCTCCGGCTGCTGCCAGATAAACCGCTTGCCGCGCCGCGGCGGACGCGCCGGCTGCTGGAGACCATTGCCGGCGAGGTCGATGCGCCGCCGCTGTACTACGAGGCGGGCATGCTCTGCAGCCGCCACGGCCTGACGCAGCCCCCCATGGATGCCGTGCTCGGGGCGCTGCATGACGAAGGCTGCCGGGCGGTCAGGACGCATTTCAGCCCCGACGCGATAAAGACAGATGCATCGGAGCACGCCGTTGCGGCGGTGTTCGAACACCTGGGGTAGTTAGCAGGACGTTTCCCTGGATGCCTCTTTGATGGCTTCTTCCATGATGTCCATGCCGGCGTGGACCTGCTCGGTAGTGATGTTCAGCGGCGGGATGTACCGGATGGCCGACTCGCCGCAGGAGAGCAGCAGCACGCCCTTTTTGAGCGCGCGCTCCATTATATCATCTCGTATTCTGGGGGCGAACTCCTTGGTGGAGCGGTCCCGGACGAACTCGGTTGCCTGCATCAGCCCGAGGCCGCGGACGTCGCCGATGACGTCATATTTCTCCGCCATTTCCTCGAACCGTTTGCGCATCACGGCGCCCTGCTTGGCGGCGTTGTCCACCAGGCATTCATCCTGGATGACGTCGATGGTGGCCAGCGCCGACGCGCAGGCCACGGGGTTACCGCCGAAGGTGGTGGAATGGGCGCCTTTGACGCCGAAGTTATACCGGGCGTTGAGCACGGTGGCGCCGATGGGCATGCCGGAGGCGATGGCCTTGGAGAGCGCCATGACGTCGGGTTCGACGTCGAAGTGCTCGGTGGCAAACAGCTTGCCGGTCCGGCCGAAGCCGGCCTGTATCTCGTCGTCGACGAACAGGATGCCGTGTTCCTCGGTCAGCTTTTTGAGCCGGGGGAAGAACGAGGCCGGGGGCACGATGTAGCCGCCTTCTCCCTGTACGGGCTCGACGAAAATGGCGGCCATCTCGTCCGCCGGTACGTACTTGTGGAACATTTCGTCGATGTAGTCGATGACCCGGTTGACCAGCTCGTCGGGTTCCTCGTAGCCGTCTATGTGGAACACGTTCCGGTAGGGATTGGGATATGGCACGTGGACGACGCCGGGCATCCAGGGGAAAAAGTGCTGTTTCTGGACGACCTTGCTCGCGGTGAGGCCCACGGCACCCATGGTCCGGCCGTGGAACGCGCCGATGAAGCCCAGCACGAACTTCCGCCGGGTGCTCCACCGGGCCAGCTTGATGGCTGCTTCGACGGCCTCCGCCCCGCTGTTGCCAAAGTAGACCTTTTTATCGAAGTCGCCGGGAGTGACCTCGGTGAGTCGTTTCGCCAGCTTGACCTGCATGTCGTAGTAGAAGTCGGTGCCCGCGAAGTGCAGGAACCGCTCTGCCTGGTTTGTGATGGCCTCGACGACGCGGGGATGGCAGTGGCCGGTGTTGACCACGCCGATACCGGACGTAAAATCGAGGAACGTGTTGCCGTCGACATCCTCGAACACCACGCCTTTCGCCCGGTCCGCAACGGCGGGCGCAGCCTTGGTGGTGGTCGCCAGGTATTCGTCGTCCCCCTCGATGATTTTCTTTCCCTTTGGGCCAGGTAACGATGTCTTCACTTCGGGGTGTACTTCGTTTCCGGTTATCATGATGCAGCGAATGGTCTGCTCATTTAAAAATCTATGCGCCCGCGCGCCAGTTCTGACGTCCGTAGATGCTGCTGATGGCAACCCCGTGTCTGATGAGCGAGCGGGTGATAAAAAATATACAATATTATAAATAAAATATGGATTAGTACGGGGAGACACGATGGCGTATTGGAAGGAATGGAAGTCATTAATTGGTGGAGGAATCGGGTTTGTTAT
>CAZQNC010000045.1:0-10059 GCA_964594625.1 uncultured Thermoplasmatales archaeon
GGCAACGTGTCGGCCACGTACTGGTTGACCAGCTCGCCCTCGTAGACGCACCCGCTGGGGAACGTGTCGCCGCCCATCAGGATGAGGCGGTTGAACCAGTCGCTGCCGCCAGCCGAGCTCTCGTAGGTCACGATCTTGTCCACCACGGTTTCAACCTCCTCGACGTCCGTGCAGAGCAATCGGCCCATGTAGACGTCGGCGTACAGGTCAACCTGGTCCCGGCTGCCCTCCTCGGTTTCCCCGTAGCGGCCGTTGCCGTTGGAATCCCAGGAGCAAAACGTCATGTTTTCGCCGTAGATGTCAGCGTAGTAGTAGTCTGCATACATGGTGTTGCCGCCCCAGAAGCTGTAGACAAGCCTGGAGGGCACCGTCTCGATGTCGCCCACCAGCATCAGATACCGGATGCCCCATTCCTCTATGGCGTCCCTGACGAAATATTTGATGTGCGCAGGGTTGTCCTCTCCCTGCACCGTGAAATATGAACCGCTGTAGATGTCGTCCACGGCGACCAGCTTCGCCGCAGTGCCATGCTGTTCCTTGTGGTCCACCAGCGGCTGCAAGGCCTCAACGTATTCCTGCGGGGCCACGATGAGCAGGTCGTACATGTCGGCCTGCGCCACCGGCTTCTCGGGCGCACGGTAGGATATCTCCACCGTGACGTCCTCCACATACCGAAGCTCCCGGGACCCCGGGACATAGCGGGCGGGGAACACCTGCAGCGAGCAAAACGTCACCCGTTCGCCGTCGTGCAATCCGACGCCGGTATGCCATTCAGCCCACCGCGAGGGATATGCACCGCTGCCATCATAGACGGCGCCCTCGACACGCTCCGGCGCCATCTGCCCGCCGACGGCTGCGGGCTCCAGCGCCGGGAGCACATGTGACGAGAGCCGCCGGGTGTATACCTCGCCGTGCTGGAGGGATACACCGGTGACGGTGGCGCCGGCGGGAAGGTGCAGCGTTTCGGTGTGCTGCGGCAGCACAGGCGCCCCGCCGTGCTGGAGGCTGGATAATGCCTCTGGAACGGCAACGGAACAGTAGCCATCACGGGAGGATATCTCCGGGGGTGAAAACGTAAAAGACAGGGTTTCCGACGCGGCAGCCGGCCGGGCCGGAGCCGTGTCGTTGCTGCCGCCGGGCGTGGGGACCGCGGTGAGCCCGGTTCCGGCGAGCAGTATGCAGAGGGTAAACACGCCGATGAATGCCTTGTAGTTCATGGTGGCCATGCTAACCTCCGGATTCATAAAAACGTTGCGGTGCTTCATGCCGGGAGCTACATAGATATATAAACGAGGGGGTCATACGGACATGGTGCATCTTTCCCGCCTTCGACGTCTCAAGCTGCTGCTTCCCTTCGTCGGCATCGCCATTTTTGTCTATCTCGTGTACAGCATCGGCGTTGGAGACATCGCGGGGACGCTGGCCACCATCAACCCGGTGCTTTTCGCCATATCGCTGTCAATTTTCGTGCCCCGGATTATCATCAGCACCCGTCGCTGGCAGCTGGTTGCACGGCGGCAGGGCATCAACGTCGACCTGGCCACGTTGATAAAAATAAACCTCATCGGCCTGTTTTATGGCACCGTCACGCCGCTCTGGGTCGGCGACTGGATACGCATGCCCTACCTGCGGGAGGAAAGCACCGCGCCGCTGGGCACCTGCGCCTCCAACGTCGTCATTGACCAGATGATGGAGTTCGTGGCATTGTTCATACTGGCGCTGGCCGGCTCCATGGTATTGCTCCCGCGGTATCCCCTGTTTTTTGTCGCGTTCAGCGCGCTGCTGGTCGTCGTGGTGGCCGTGGTGCTGTATTTCCGGGAGAAAAACCGGAGCATGCGGCTGCTCCGCCTGGTATCGCGGGTGCTGATACCGGAGCGGTACCGGGAGCCCGTGTTCCGCGAGTTCCACGCGTTTTACGGGCGGCTGCCCCGGGTGTCCTCGCTGGTCGTTCCCTTCATCCTGGGGTTTGTGAGCTACGTCCTGTTTTTCGTGCAGATATATCTCGTGGCGCTTTCCTTCGACGTCTCGGTGCCATTGGCCGACTTCGTGCTGATTTACCCGGTGGCGGTGCTCATCGGGCTTATCCCTGTCACGGTCAGCGGCTTCGGCACCCGGGAGGGCGTGCTCATCACGCTGCTGGGCGTATACGGCGTTGCCCGGGAGGTGGCCGTCGCCGTCTCGCTGAGCGGCTACGTTGTCACCCTGCTCATCCCGGCCATCGTCGGCGGCGTGTTCTCCGTGACATGGGAGGCCAGGAAACGGGTTACAAAGGTTTAATAGTCGTATCTGTTATAACGGGTGCATGATTTCCGTTGAGGTGCTCGTGGAGGGATATGCACGGCGCATTCTCGACGGATGGGACGCCCTGGCGACGACGTCGCTCATCAGGACTGACGGTCATGTCGTCGTGGTGGACCCCGGCTCGGCGTCCCAGCGGATACGCCAGGCGCTCCGCAGCCACGGGGTCGAGCAGCACGAATGCACGGTTTTTGTGACCCATTTTCATTTCGACCATGTCGCCGGCATGACCGCCGTGCCGCATCTCGCCGTCGTCGACGGTACACACGTCTACGCCGGGTCGATATCCCGCCGGCATGACGGTTCCCCGTTCGACGACGCCATCGAATTGCTGTCCACGCCCGGGCATGCCCCGGGGCACACCTCGCTGCTGGTGGACGCCGACGATGCCCGCTACGCCATCGCCGGCGACGTCATATGGCATGGCAGGGCATCACGGGAGGCGCTGCTGCAGGCACCCGACCCCTTTGCCGAAGACGGGGACCTCCTCACGGAGAACAGGAAGCAGCTGCTCAGATGGGCGGACGTCATCATCCCCGGCCACGGCCCCGCGTTTTCGGTCCCCTAGCCACCCTGGCTACCGGTCAATCCGGGCGACATGGTCCACCACGGCCAGCATCCGTCGTGTCGCCGCAACATCGTGCACCCGGACGATGTCCGCTCCGTTGGCGACGGCCATGGCCGCGGCGCCGAGGCTTCCCTCCAGCCGCTCCTCGGGCGGGCAGCCGCACAGGTTGCCGATGAACGCCTTGCGGGAGGTGCCCACCATGACCGGAAAGCCCAGGCTTTTCAGCTCCGGCAGCCGGGCCAGGATGTCGCAGTTATCCTCTACGCCCGCGCCGGTGCGCTTCCCGAAGCCGATGCCGGGGTCGAGAATGATGTTTTCGGGGCTGACCCCCTGCTGGACGGCATATCCGGCGCGGTCATATAGAAAGCGGCATATCTCCGCCATCACGTCGTTATAGCTGGGGGTATCCTGCATGTCCCGCGGCGTTCCCAGCATGTGCATCAAACAGACGGGCACGTCATGCTCGGCCACCACCCCCGCCATCCGTTCATCGCCCCGCAGGGCTGTCACATCGTTGACCATGGTCGCCCCGGCCGCCAGGGCTTCATCTGCAATGACCGCCTTGGAGGTATCAATGGAAAGAGGAATGTCTACGCCGTCAGCGATGGCTTCTATCACCGGAATGGCCCGCTGCCGCTCCTCGGCTGTGCTGACCGCTGCCGCTCCCGGACGCGTCGATTCGCCGCCGACGTCGATGATGTCCGCCCCTGCCTCCGCCATCTCCAGGGCCTGCTCCAGTGCCTGCTCCGCGGTGGCATAGCTGCCTCCGTCGTAAAACGAGTCCGGGGTCACGTTGAGGATGCCCATCACCAGGGTGCGCTCATCCAGGCTGACATCGCCGCCGAGATGGAGAGCATGCCGGGCGTCGAGGCTGTCCAGGATGCCGGTGACGGTCTCCGCGCAGCTGCAGAGCCGGTCGTACTGCCGGGTGAGCTTGCCGGCCAGTGCTTTCAGCTGCGGGACGGTGCCCATGAGCAATACGTCCGTGGCATCGCCGGCGGGCGGCAGGGCATGCCGCGATATGGCCGCGTCGCCGTCCAGGGACAGCATCTCCTGCTTCACGATGAGCGCGTCCTGGGCCGCCAGGTCATAGAGCTTGATGCAGCGGTGCTCCGTCTTCGGTGCCATGATGTCTATGCCGGCTGGCTCCACGTCGATGGCCTGCATATCCCGGCGGGCCATGCCCCAATGCGGATACACGCGGAGATGTCCAAACATGCATAGCTAACCATGCCGGTTTGATAAATGTTCACATCGTCTTCGGGCGCAGCAGCGTGCCGTGCAGCGTTAGATTCGACAGGACGAAGGCGCCGAAGGGCACGAACACCAGCAGCCCGATCCAGGGATTGACGGCGGTGAGCATGATGGGCACCAGGGAAAAGTTGATGAAATAATGCATGCCGATATATGTGCGGGCCTGCTCCCGGTCAAACCGTTCCATGCCCAGCAGTTTTGTCGACGTGGCGACCATGGCTATCGACAGGGGCACCAGCAATGCTATCTGGACCAGGCTGTCCCGCCAGCCGAGGATATACAGCAGCGGCGTGAACAGCAGCGCCAGGTCGACGGCCTGCAATCCGTGGGCCAGCCCCTGGAAGGACAGCGGTACCTTCAGCGTTCCCCGTTCGACGCGGACGCCCATGGCCACGGCCAGCGTGTTCGCCTGGCTGCGGTAGTCGTTCTCAGCGTCCTTCAGCCCGCCGGCGATGAACTGCATGAACAATACCTGCAGGGTGCCCAGCCCGACGACCAGCCAGGCCAGCCTGGACAGCGGCCAGCCGACGCTCGCCGCCCCGTAGACGATGAGCAATAGCACGCCGCCACCGACGAACACGTCCATCGCGGGATAGCGCTTGCTTATCAGGTCATATATGGTGATGGACAGCGCCGATAACCCGAGAAACAGGATGGGAAACCAGGTGTACCAGTGCCAGGCCAGGACGGCGGCGATGCCAAACGAGGCCGCCATGGACAGCAATGCGAACGTCCAGGCCTCGCGCACCGAGACGGTCCCGGATACCAGGGGCCGGTCAGATATCTCCGCCTCGCTTTTATCGATGCGGAGGTCGATGATGTCGTTGAGCACGAAGCCGTAGACATGGCCGAAGAACCCGGCCAGGAAGAGCAAGGCCAGGGGAAGCAGGTTTCCCTCCTTCATGGCGATGGCTCCCATCACCGGGGCGATAGCCGTCAGCCCCGCATTGAAAGAACGGGAGAGCTTGAGGTATTCCCGGAGCTTGCCCATGCCCTGCCATGCCGTCGGGTTATAAATATTTTTAATAATCTGGCCGTGTTTACCCTGTATGAACCATGTAGAGACCGTTGGCCTCATCTCGGATACGCATGACCATCTGCCCTCGATAGAGCGAGCCGTACAATTGTTCAACGAGCATGACGTCGACCTGGTGCTCCACGCCGGCGACGTGGTGTCCCCGTTTACGGCTCGCGCGTTCAGCGGGCTCCACGCCCCGTTCGTCGGCATCTTCGGCAACAACGACGGCGACCGCGTCCATCTGCAGCAGTTTTTCGCTGACATCGGGACGTTTCACGGCGACCCATACATGGAGGTCATCGGCGGCGCCCGCGTCGCCGTCACCCATGTCCCGGAGCTGGCATCGTCGCTGGCCGTCACCCACGACGTCGTGGTCTATGGTCACACCCATGAAAGCGTGGTGGAGGACAAAGATGCCCTGGTCGTCAACCCCGGGGAATGCTGCGGTTATCTCTCCGGCCGGCATACCGTGGCAGTGCTCTGTATCCCTGACAGACGGGCCAACATATTCGAGCTATAGTTATATACCCTGTCTTATTTATCGGCGTGTGTTCGAGATAGTTGAACGGGACGCCGCCGGCCGCATCTGCATGCTGCACACCCACCACGGCGTCATCACCACGCCCACGGTGCTCCCCGTGATAAACCCCGGCGACATGCGTATTGCTCCCCGGGAGATGCGGGACATGGGCGCCCAGGCGGTTATCACCAACGCCTACATCATCCATAGCAACAAGGATTTCCGCGCCAGGGCGCTGTCCGACGGGGTCCATGCGCTGATAGACTATGACGGCCCCGTGATGACCGATTCGGGCTCCTTCCAGATGTACACCTACGGCGACGTGGACGTCGACCCGGTCGACATCGTCCGCTTCCAGCGGGACATCGGCAGCGACATCGGCACCATCCTCGACCTGTTTTCGGCGGATGCCTCGCCCGGGGAAGCGGAGCGGCAGGTTGCGGAGACGGTGCAGCGCGCCCGGCGGAGCGTTTCCGTGAAGGATGACATGCTGCTGGCCTGCACCGTACAGGGCGGCGTCTATCCCGGATTGAGGGAGCGCTGCGCAACGGAGCTGGCGTCGCTTGATGCAGACGTGCATCCCGTCGGCGGCGTCGTTCCCCTAATGGAACGGCAGCGGTATGCCGACCTCGCCGAGGTCATCATTGCCTCCAAGAAGGGGCTGCCGCCGGGTCGGCCGGTGCATCTGTTCGGCGCCGGGCATCCCATGGTGTTCGCGCTGGCCGTGGCGCTGGGCTGCGACCTGTTTGACTCGGCGGCATATATCAAGTTTGCATTGGACGGCCGGTTGCTCTTTCCCGACGGCACCCGCCATCTCGAAAACATGGAGGAGCTGGCCTGCGCCTGCCCGGTCTGCTCCCGTCACACGGCGGATGACCTCCGGGGCATGGACCGGGAGCAGCGGGTGGAGCTGCTGGCGCGGCACAACCTGTGGCAGACCTTCGCCGAGCTGCGCTGTATCCGCGAGGCCATCCGGGGCGGCTGGCTCTGGGAGCTGGTGGAGCGCCGCGCCGCCGGTCATCCGGCGCTGCTGGAGGCCATGGACGTGGTGGCCGGAAAGCGGCGGTGGCTGGAACGCTGGGAGCCGCTCTCTACGACACGGGCGTTCATGTATACGGGCCATTTTTCCCTCCGGCGTCCCATCGTCATGCGATTGCACCGGCGGCTGCTCGAGCGGTTCAGCTTTCAGTTTCCGGTCGGCGTGGTCGTCGAGGAGCCATGTAAGCCCTACTCGGTTCATCGTCCGGAGCTGCAGCATCTGGAGGCCAACGTGCTGGTTGACACCTCGCTGGGCCTGCTGCCGCTGGAGCTGGAGGACATGTACCCGGTGGCGCAGTCGGTGTTTCCCATCCGGCTCGACGCGGATAGCCATGCGCTGCTGCAGGACTTCAACCGGCAGATGCTGGACGGGGCGCCCCGGACGGTCGAGCTGTCAGAGGTGGCATGCGATGCCGACGGCTTCAACGTCCGGAAGATACGGGCGGTGGCGGACATGCAGTTCGGCTGTGGCGCCGCCGACGCCCTGTTCGACGGCGACCTGGAGCTGGTGACCTCGAA
Source organism: uncultured Thermoplasmatales archaeon (assembly GCA_964594625.1). GTDB lineage: Archaea > Thermoplasmatota > E2 > UBA202 > DSCA01 > CAZESS01. The sequence goes on from CAZQNC010000045.1 coordinate 7,216, forward strand.
GCGGACGGGCAAGGTCAGAAACGTGTTATGTGACGGCGAGCATGTGCTGTCGCTGCGGGCCCGCGACGGGCTGTTCACCCTCAAGATTGCCGGGGCTGCGCGTCTGCACGAGGCATTCGATGACCGCCGCCTCTGCATCGTGATGGACGACGAAGCCGTGCCCTATGTCCGGGACGGAAAAAGCGTGTTCGCCCGGTTCGTGGTGGACGCCGACCCCGAGCTGCGCCCCGGCGACGAAGCCGTCATCGTGGACGAAAACGACGAGCTCATCGGTGTCGGCCAATGCAGGATGAACCGGGATGAGATGCTGTCCTTCCAGCGGGGCATGGCCGCCAAGACCCGGGAGGGCATCCCGCCCTAGTCGAGCTTATCGTTCCTCGGCTTTCCGTATCTGCCGCTCGACGATATCGAAGGCGTTTTTGATGGCATGCATGGCGCCCCAGCCTTCTTCGCCGGCGATGAACATGCCCCGCGGGGTTGACAGGCGCATCTTGCAGTAGATGGAGGAAATACCGCGGAGGGTTTCCTTGTGCTCCTTGAGGTGCACGTAGAGGTAGCCGTTCCCCAGATAATCCTGGTAGGTCTGCACCGCTTGTTCCAGGAAAGCGCGGGCGTCGCGCTTGTCGAACCCGGCGAGGCTGTCGAGCGGCCCGGCGAACTGGACGACGAACGGCGCGGCTTCCTCGCGGGCCAGCGCGGCGATGGGCTCCAGGAGGTCTTTTTTGGTGACGATGCCCTGCACCGTGGTGCCCTCCCCTATGAGCATTCCCCTGAGATGGTGGGTGTGCATCCTTTCGATGACGTCCGCCAGGGAGCTGTCGGGAGGCATCACGATGAGTTTTTCCGTCATGATGCCCTTGACCGGCATTTTCAGGTAATGCTTTTTTTCGCCGATGTATTCCCCGTACTGTTCCTGTCCCTTGGCTTTTTCCTCTGGATGGATGACCCGTTCCACGATGTCGTCCATGGTGACGATGCCCACCACCTCGCCGTTTTCCATCACGGGCAGCCGGGAGATGTCCTGTTCCTTGAAATACTTGAGGGCTTTGCCCACGCTTTCCTCCGGGGCGATGGTGGTCACCGGGCTGCTCATGTAGGCGTTCACCGGTTCGTCGCCGTACTCGGTGGTGGCGGCCGCATCCAGGATGGCGTCGGCGGATACGACGCCCAGCAGGTCGTCGTTGTCGAGCACGGGCAGCATGTAGACGCCGTTTTCCACCATCAGCCGGGCTATCTCCTCCCCCGGATCGTCGGGCGCCAGCCGGGAGACATGGGTGAGATATGTCTCGGATTTGCTGTTCAGCGGTATCTTGGCTCGCATGACGTCGCGCTCCCGGAGCAGCCCCCGGTAGCCCGATGTGTCGGTGACCACCAGGCTGTCGACCGTTTTGAACAGATGGACGGCCTTTGAAATCGGGGTGTCCGCTTCTATCCGGGGAAAGTCTGTTTCGAGCAGGTCATGTGCAGAAACCATGGTTTTCCTCCATATGCTATATTTCACCATTGTTTATAAAGGTGGTGCGGGAAAAGGGAGAGGAGGGGGAAAGATGGCTATGGCTGCCTGATGGCGGCCTGCGCCGCAGCCAGCCGGGCGATGGGCACCCGGTAGGGTGAGCAGCTCACGTAGTCGAGGCCGGCCCCGATGACGAACTCGATGGAGGCCGGGTCGCCGCCGTGCTCGCCGCAGATACCCAGCGACATGTCCTCCTTCGTGCTGCGTGCCTTGTCCACCGCCATCTTCACCAGGGTGCCCACGCCGTCCCGGTCGAGCGTCTGGAACGGGTTTTTCCGCATCACGCCTTCCTTTTTGTAGCCGTCGAAAAACTTGCCTTCGCTGTCGTCGCGGGAGAAGCCAAACGTGGTCTGCGTCAGGTCGTTGGTGCCAAACGAAAAGAAGTCGGCTATCCGCGCGATCCGGTCGGCGATGACGCAGGCGCGCGGCAGCTCTATCATGGTGCCGATCTTGTAGTCAAGGTCGACGTCCACCTGGCTGATCTCCTCTGTGGCCACGGAGCGAACCATGTCCTCCACGTGCTGCAGCTCCTCCTCCATGCTGACCAGCGGAATCATGATGTAGGGCTTCACCTTGTTCCCCGTCTCCTTTTTCACCGTGGCCGCAGCCCGTATGATAGCCCGGACCTGCATCGCGAAAATCTCAGGATGGATGATACCCAGCCGGCAGCCGCGGAATCCCAGCATGGGATTGGCCTCCTCCAGGTTTTTCACCTTTTTCAGCATCCGGCCCAGCCGGGTCAGATCCCGGCCCTCCAGGGAGCGCTCAACCACCTCGCCGAGCAGGTCCTCTCGCGCGGGCAGGAACTCGTGCAATGGCGGGTCGAGCAGCCGGATGATAACCGGGTAGCCCTCCATGACCTTGAAGATGTCGGCGAAGTCGTTCTGCTGCATGGGCAGTAGCTTGTCCAGCGCCTCCTGTCGTTCCTCCAGGCTTTCAGCGGTGATCATGTCCTGCATGATGGGCATCCGGTCCTCGGCCATGAACATGTGCTCCGTCCGGCAGAGACCGATGCCCTCGGCGCCGAACGAGCGGGCCCTGGCGGCGTCCTCGGGCGTGTCGGCGTTGGTGCGCACGCCGATGGTCCGGAACTCCTCGGCCCATTCAAGCAGCGATTCGAACTCGCCTGAGAGCTGCGGGTCCTTCATCGTCACCTGGCCGTCCATGATCTCGCCGGTAGCCCCGTCGATGGTGATCAGGTCGCCCGTGCCGTACTCGCGGTCCTTGAACCAGACCGCCTGGTTGCTGAGGTCGATGGCCGCGTCCTTGCAGCCGGTGATACAGGGCTTGCCCATGCCTCGGGCCACCACCGCCGCATGCGAGGTCATGCC